>JAOUMO010000108.1 GCA_029881425.1 Gammaproteobacteria bacterium | reverse complement strand
ACGGCTGCCAGTTGATCCAGGGTTATCTTATTTCAAAGCCAGTCAGTGCCAGCGATTTTGAAAAATTACTGGCATCACAATAATTTCGATTTGAGGGATTGTTTGCATTCTGTAGTTATTCTTATGCTGAAAAAAGAAAACGCAAATTAACGCAAACAGCGCAAATAGAAGAAAATAAAAAATAATTGTATGCGCTCAGGATTACAAAAAATATTCATCATCATTATTTGCATTTTCTTTTGATTTTTAAAATAAACAAACAGTCGCCTATGACAATGCAGGGATATTAATAGCTATCAGGATTGAAATTCTCGGGGAACTTGCCACTGATAATATAGGCAAAGGCAATGACTTCGGCTATTGCATGATAAAGATTTTCCGGTATTTCATCGCCCAGGTCTATCTGGCTGAGTATCTCCACCAGTTCTATGTCCTGTTGTAGCGGGATGCCCTGTTGTTTTGCAAGGCGTAGAATTTTTTCAGCTACTTCCCCTATGCCTTTGGCGGTTACGCGTGGTGCATTGAAACCATCATATTCCAGTGCCACGGCAATGCTCTGTTGTTTTTTGAATTTCATGCCTGTTCATCCAGCAGGTGGATTCGTGGTGTTCCCAGGTTGTTGTCGGCAGGGGCTTCCTTGCTGACATCGATGTTTATTACCGCTAGCCCCGCCTGGTTAAAGGCCTTTTCTAACAGGCTGGCGTTGCGTTTTATGAGTTCGATGGTTGATGTCTCCTCCGCATAAAACACGGTAGATACATTGTTGTCTATCAGGTGTATTTTTGCCTGTACCGGTCCGATTGATTTGAAATTGAAGTTTATTATGGCTGTCCAGCTATTCTTTTCCCCGGTATCTGCCTTGTTGTCCTGTTCAATTTTAAAATTAAAAACGGTTGTTTCATCTTTGTGTCTTACAGGTAAATCAAATAATAGTAGCAGTAGATTATCGGCATCCCTTAATAAAGGGGTAAGTTGCTGGCTGGTTATTTTTGCGAGGACGCTATCGACCAGTGTCTTTAGTTCCTGTAAAAGGGGTGTATTTTTTAATAGCGCCAGTAAGGTTTCACTGAGTTGTTTTTGTTGATTTTGTGGTTGCTGTTTAATATGGCTAACGAGCTGTAGTAAAATGCTACTGATCGTTTTCTCCGGGATGGTGCTCGCAGGCACTGACAGTATTTTCTGCAGCGTGAGTAATTCATTTTTTGGGAGCAGTGTCAGTAGCTGCTGTGCCAGTTGTTTGATGTCTATCTTTCCATCAGTAAACTGTTTAATCGCAATATCCAGCTTGTCGAGTTGTTTGGTGCCGGTTTCAAAGGCCTTATCCAGCGGCAGCTTAATGGCCGCTTCTTTTTGAATGGTATCCAGTCCGGCGCTAATTTTGAGTAGCTGGCTTTTAAGATCGGGTTCAATCCTGTCGGCGGTAGATCGGGCCAGTTTGGGCTCAAGAAAAATACCATTATTCTGTATGGCCTGTTTCAGGGGGCTGGGTTTGGTCACCTGTTCTTTTACGGGTATCTGGCTTACCAGTTGCTGGATTAGCTGTCTGATTTCTTTAGGTAGTTTGTTGCTGTCATTATTGGCGAGTGTGCCAATTAAATTAGTCAGTGTTTGAATGCTCTGTTGCTGTGCAATAAAACTACGTAATTTGGCTGCAATCGTTTGTTCATTGCTGGCAGGTGCCTGGATACTCAGTAAGGGAGGGGTGCCCAGTTCCTTAACCAGCAAGGTGAGTTGTTCGCCGGGTTTAAGTGGAACAGGGGTTTTGGTTTCGAGGGTGTATTGCCCCAGGCGTAGTATGACCTTGCTCATGGCATCACCACCCGTTTCTGCCGTGGCATTAAGTAACTGGCCGATTTTCCAGGTTTTTGTAACGTCAGGTATCAGCGCTGTTTTGATCTCGCTGCTTGGGCGTATGGGCGGTATGTTTATCATTATTTAATTATCGTTCATGTGTCGAGAATCTGTAGTAAAAGACCATTTAACGTCCAGTTTACCGTGATCGAGGGCTCGTGGGCGGGGGAATGTCAGAATTTTGTCCCTGATTTTGCAGTGCTTTTTATTTTTCAGTCTGTTTAGTGGCCAGCTGTTGTATCTGGACAGGCCTTAACTTTTGCTGGAATGTATCTGTAAAGTATTTTCTTGTGTGCTAGTATGTTATTGAATTTAATGACTAAATGAGTATTGATGTCGTTGTTTTTCGGGGTGCTATAAATAATCCACGGGTAATTTAATGCTGATCCCACAATTTTGCGGGATTAAAATTATAGTAACGGCACGGTCTTTGCTAAATAAACTTAAAAAGAGGAATTCTAAATGGTCGATGAAGCGGATACGCCGGATGAAGAGCTAGAAGCTGGGGACGAGGCGGCGCAGAAAAAGGGCGGCATGATGAAGATCATGTTAATCGTTAATGCGGCCTTTCTTTTGATTGCAATTATTGTGGGTGCGACCTGGTTTATCCTGGCGGGTGATAAGGAAGAGCAGTCCTGCGAAAAAGCCGAGGAAGATATTGAGGTACTGGCGCCAGCGACGGAAGAGGCTGCACCAGAGGTGGCAGCAGAAGCCACGTCTGAGACGGGCAAGCGAATCCCTATTTATGTGCCATTGAAACCATCCTTTGTGGTGAATTTCGAGAACCAGGAGCAGGTTAGTTTCCTGCAGGTAGACATACAGATTATGACCTACGATGCCAGGGTGGAAAAGGCGATTGATACCCATATGCCGGTGGTGCGTAATGAATTACTGCTACTACTGGGTGGTAAGCAATACCATGAAATTAATACCCGTGAAGGTAAGCGGCAGTTGAGCGAGGAAGCAATGAACGAGATTATCCGGGTACTGGATCAGGCGGGTGCACCATCCTCGGTGGAAGCACTGTATTTTACCAGTTTTGTGATGCAATAAGGATCACCTATGGCCACTGCGGATGTATTAAGCCAGGACGAAATCGATGCCCTCTTGCATGGCGTCGATGATGGTGATGTCGATACCGGTGGTGATGAGCCGCTGGTAGATGGTGTCGCGAGGGAATTTGATTTCCAGTCGCAGGAGCGCATAGTCCGTGGCCGTTTGCCCACGCTTGAAATGATCAATGAGCGTTTTGCACGTAATTTCCGTGTCAGTATGTTCAACATGTTAAGGCGCCAGGCAGAAATAGCCGTTGGTGGTGTACAGATGCTCAAGTTTGCTGAGTATGTACACAGCCTGTACGTACCCACCAGTCTTAACCTGGTCAAGGTCAGGCCATTACGCGGCACGGCACTGTTTGTGATTGATCCCAAGCTGGTATTTATCGTGGTGGATAATTACTTTGGTGGCGAAGGGCGTTTCTATAACAAGATCGAAGGTCGTGAATTCACGCCTACCGAGCAGCGGGTTATCAGTATGTTGCTGTCCCTGGTGTTCAAGGATATGCAGGATGCCTGGCGACCGGTTAAGCCGCTTGAATTTGAATACCAGTCCTCAGAGGTCAATCCCCACCTGGCCAATATTGTAAGCCCGACCGAGGTGGTCGTGGTCAGTACCTTCCGTATTGATCTTGAAGGTGGTGGCGGCGACTTCCATGTCACCATGCCCTATTCAATGGTCGAGCCGATTCGTGACTTACTGGATGCCGGCGTGCAATCCGATGTCTCCGATATCGATTCACGCTGGATGAAGTCTCTACGTGATGAAATCTTTGAGTCCAGCGTGGAACTCAAAAGTGAATTCTATGTTGGTGAGATGACACTCTCCGAAGTTGCGGATTTAAAGAAGGGCGACATTATTCCGCTGGATATGCCTGACAAGGTCGTGCTTGATGCCGAGGATATTCCATTGTTTAGAGGTACCCTGGGGCTTTCCAGGGGTAACCCCGCGATTAAGATAACCGAGCGTGTGCAGCGTTCAGAGCTGAACTTCATAACCACAGACGAAACAGAGTAGAGCTATGAGTGACGAAGAAAATGATCCCTGGGCAGAGGCCCTGGAAGAACAGGCCGAGGCAGAAGCCGCGGCACAACAACCGGCTTATGCAGAGTTACAGGATGAAGGTGTTGCAGGTACTGATGTCAAACTGGATGTGGTGCTTGATATCCCGGTTAATATTTCGATGGAAATTGGCCGAACCAAAATCAGCATACGTAATCTGCTACAGCTAAACCAGGGGTCCGTGGTTGAGCTGGATCGCCTCGCCGGTGAGCCGATGGATGTACTGGTTAACGGTACCCTGATTGCCCGTGGTGAGGTTGTGGTGGTGAATGAAAAGTTTGGTATACGCCTCACGGATATCATCAGTCCTGCCGAGCGAGTGAAAAAGCTGCGTTAAATGCGTAATCTTAATCCCCAGTCTATTGTGCTGTTTGTGCTGTGTAACCTGCCGCTTGCTCTATTCGCGGAAACGACAGTGGCAAAAGCCCCCTTAAACCAGGTCGATGCCTTTTCGCTGGTCAATTTGCTGAATATGGTAATGGGTCTGGCCGTTGTTATTGCGCTTATCCTTGGGCTTGCCTGGGTATTGCGTAAATACGGTCGTCTACCGGCAACCAACCAGGTTGAGATGAAGATACTGGGTGGCCTTTCACTGGGTACGCGTGAACGTGCGATCCTCATTGAAGTGGATAATACACGCCTGTTAATTGGGGTCGCGCCGGGACGGGTAAACATGCTGCACGTCCTCGACGGCACAGGTGCGACTCCGGCTGCTGAGAGTTTTCACCAGGCCCTGGGTAAAGAACTGGGAGATCAGTTATGAGCCCGCCGGTAAAGCTGTCGGTACTGATACTGTTTTTGCTGGCCCCTTTTGGGTTGATGGCCGAGCCTACTTTACCTGCCGTCGTCGTCGAGGATCTCTCCGGCGGCGCTACACGATATTCCCTGTCGGTGCAGGTGCTGGCGCTGATGACCGTGCTGTCATTGTTACCGGCTATGCTGCTGATGATGACATCGTTTACGCGAATTATTATTGTGTTATCGATCCTGCGCCAGGCACTGGGCACGGCACAGACACCGTCCAACCAGATCCTTATTGGCCTGTCATTATTCCTTAGCCTGTTTATCATGTCGCCGGTGTTTACCCAGGCCTATGACGAGGCCTACAAACCCTATATTGCCGAACAGCTTTCTGCGGACCAGGCACTGGAAAAACTGAAAATACCCTTTCGTAATTTTATGATGGCGCAGACCCGCGAGGATGATATCGGCCTGTTTTCACGTATTGCCGATGACCAGCCCTACGCGACACCGGAGGATGTGCCCTTTACCGTGCTTATGCCGGCCTTTCTCACCTCCGAGTTGAAAACCGCATTCCAGATTGGATTTATGCTTTTTATTCCCTTTTTAATCATCGACCTGGTGGTTGCCAGCGTACTCATGGCCATGGGTATGATGATGTTGTCACCGCTGATTATTTCACTGCCCTTCAAGCTGATGCTGTTTGTCCTCGTCGATGGCTGGTCACTGGTGATGGGTACACTTGCTGCCAGTTTTGTTGTCGCCTGAGCGGATTCATATATAATCTCCCTTCCCTGGTAATTTGTCGGTAACCCGCTGGTGCCGATGTAGTAAAGGTTGATATATGCCCAAGGTTCGAATGTACTGCACTGCAACCTGTCCCTATTGCATGCGCGCCGAACGCCTGCTGAAGAAAAAAGGCGTACAGGTTGAAAAGCTCGATGTGAGTAAGCCCGCTGACTGGAAGGCGATGGAGAAGTTGACCCATCGCAATACCGTGCCACAGATTTTTATTGGCGATTTTCACGTGGGTGGTTTTGATGATTTATCGGCGCTGGATATGGCCGGTAAACTGGATAAGTTATTAAGTGCCTGATTCTCGGCCTGTTATTCCAGGGCTGCTACACAGTTACGCTTAACCCGCAAATAGACTAAATCACGCTATTTAGCCCTTTCCAAAGGGATATAGACCCGGCCCTGTAGACACCCTACAATGCCCGGCTGATCTCGAAACGAGGATTCCAATGTGGATTTTCTGCCCATTTTTGTAAACATCAGGCAGCAGCCCTGCCTGGTCATAGGCGGTGGCGCGGTTGCTGCCCGTAAAGTATCACTGTTGCTCAAGGCTAAGGCCCAGGTAACCGTGATTGCGCCGGAGCTCGCCCGGGAACTGGCTGACATGGCAGAGAGTGGTGAGATTACTCACCTGGCTCGTGATTTTGCCAGTGATGATATCAATACCCCGGTACTGGTCATTGCGGCTACTGATGACCAGGCGGTGAATGAAACCGTGTCGCAGCTGGCGAAGGCCCGTGGCATACCGGTTAATGTGGTGGATAACCCGGATTTATGCAGCTTTATCATGCCCTCCATCGTCGATCGTTCTCCGGTACAGATTGCCATTTCCACCGGCGGTGCTTCGCCGGTGCTGGCGCGCATGATCCGTACCAAACTGGAAGGTTGTATCCCCGCCGGCTATGGCCGACTTGCTGCACTGGTGGATGGTTTCCGCCAGCAGGTGAAGGCCAAGTTCAAAAATGTTGAAGAGCGGCGCACCTTCTGGGAAGGCGTGCTCGAGAGTGCGGTTGCCGAACGGGTGTTTGCCGGACGTGAAGACGAGGCACGGGATGAGTTACAGAAGGCCGTGGATGCCGGTGAGGCCAATGCCAGTTTCCAGGGTGAAGTCTACCTGGTGGGTGCCGGTCCCGGTGACCCGGACCTGCTCACTTTCCGCGCCTTGCGCCTGATGCAGGCCGCCGATGTCGTGGTGTATGATCGCCTGGTATCGCCCGCCATCCGTGATCTGGTGCGGCGTGATGCGGAGATGATCTATGTCGGCAAGGAGCGTGACAAGCACACCATGCAGCAGGAAAATATCAACGAGCTGCTGGTGCGCCTGGCCAAAGAGGGTAAGCGTGTCTTGCGCCTCAAGGGTGGCGATCCCTTTATCTTCGGTCGTGGTGGTGAAGAAATCGAACTGCTGGCCCAGGAGGGTGTGGCCTTCCAGGTGGTGCCGGGTATCACGGCAGCGGCCGGTTGTGCCTCCTATGCGGGCATCCCACTAACCCACCGTGATTATTCACAGGCCTGCGTCTTTGTCACCGGCCATCTTAAGGATGGCACGATTGACCTCAACTGGCCGGCACTGGCACAGCCGAACCAGACCGTGGTGTTTTATATGGGACTGCATGGTGCACCTACACTCTGCAGGGAGATGATGGCACATGGTTTACCTGCCTCTACCCCCGTGGCACTGGTTCAAAAGGGTACAACACCCGAACAGAAAACCATTGTGGGTAGCCTGGGTACGCTGGATGAAATCGTAAAAACCCATGAGTTCAAGCCGCCCACCCTGATCATTGTCGGTGAGGTGGTACGACTGCGTGAAAAGCTGGAATGGTTTAATCCGGACAGGCCACAGGGTGGCGCGGTTAAATCGGGTAACTGGTGAGTCCCCGGGGATTTGCGCTAGCTCAGTTTTTTTGCTGAAAAACTAGTTATTTACTAACTGTTTAGGTGCATTTTCCGGTATGATACGCACCTTTTTAGACAGATGACAAAAATCGTAGCTGTCTTAATCTCCTGGATTGGTCTTTATTTGATGGCGGGATATATCATATTTCTCGCCAAGTTATTGATTTTAAATATAAAGATCACCGGGCGTCATTATTTGGTAATGGTGGGCGGCGATAATTCGTGTTCCATCATTTTTTAATAGAATTTTTTTAAGGCTAACTGGAAGAGTAAAACCATGGCAGCAGATCTCTCGCTTTACCGAAATATCGGTATTTTTGCCCACGTGGATGCAGGCAAGACCACAACCACTGAGCGTATCCTGAAACTCACTGGTAAAATACATAAGATCGGTGAGGTTCATGATGGTGAATCAACCACCGATTTCATGGAGCAGGAAGCAGAGCGCGGTATTACTATCCAGTCTGCTGCGACGACCTGTCA
>JAOUMO010000257.1 GCA_029881425.1 Gammaproteobacteria bacterium | reverse complement strand
AAAATTAGAAAATAAAATTAGACACCCATAAATTAAGCGATAAATTAAGCACAAAAATTAAGCGAACAAAATTTAAACCCTCTCATTTTCCCCCGTTGAATTTTCTCTAAATGTTCTCTACTATGTTCCTGTAAGAGAACATTTGGAGAACAGCCTTGATTTCTGATAGCCAGCGTAAGACCCTTTCCTTTATCCGACAATATGTGGCGAGGTATGGTTATGCACCGAAGTTACAGGAAATTGCGACGGGGATCGGGATTTCCTCCCGGGGCGTGGTGCATCGTTATATTCAGGCCCTGGTGCAGGCGGGTTATCTGGAAAATCTTGGCGGTAAGCACCGGGGCTTGCGCCTGTTGGATAAAGGCAGGGAGAGCGGACAGGCTGTGGGGGGAATTCCGCTGCTGGGTAAAATTGCCGCCGGGCGGCCGATTGAGGCGATCTGTGATCAAAACGGGGGGCAACATGGAGAGCAGAATGAACTGAATTTACAGACTTTTTTTTCGACCATAAATACCTTTGCTGTGCGGGTGGAGGGTGACTCGATGATTGAGATGGGGATTCTTGATGGTGATATTGTTATTGTTAAATCGGCTGATTCGGCCAAAAGTGGTGAAGTGGTAGTGGCGCTGATTGATGGGGAAGAAGTGACGCTGAAGCGGCTGGAATATACAAAAGAGGGGCTTGTGTCGCTGATGCCGGCCAATAAAAAAATGCAGGCCATGATCTATGAGCCGGGACGGGTACATATTCAGGGCATATTGATTGGCTCGGTGCGTAAGTATTAACTCATGAATACTCAAACAGTATGCCCCGTGCATTGGCCGCGAGCGATTGCTTTGCTGGACATGAATGCTTTTTTTGCTTCGGTAGAAATGCGTGATTTTCCGGAACTGCGTGGTCGTCCGGTCGCGGTGACGAATGGTCTTGATGGCACGTGTATTATTACCTGTTCCTATGAAGCCCGTGCAGCAGGGATTCATACCGGTATGCGTTTATATGAAGCACGGCAGCGCTGCCCTGAACTGGTCCAACGTGCAGCGCGCCCGGAGGTGTATGCACAGGTCTCCACCCGTATCATGGATGCACTGACGCAAGTGTGTCCGGATGTGGAAGTGTTTTCGGTGGATGAAGCTTTTATTGATATGACGGCGTCACAACGGCTTTATGGAACACCGATCCGTATTGCATATTTGTTACGGCGAGCGGTTTATCAGGCCTCCGGCCTGTTGTCATCTATCGGTGTCAGCGGTGACAAGACCACGGCCAAGTTTGCCGCCAAACAAAACAAGCCTAATGGCTTTACGGTGATCCCGCCTTGGGAAGCGCGGCAACATTTAAAGCATGTGCCGGTGACCGCCTTATGTGGCATTGCTCAGGGTATTGGCCGCTTTCTTGCTGAACGGGGTGTGCATGTCTGCGGTGATATGGTCAGGCTGCCTATTGGTGAGTTAGCTAAACGTTTTGGCAATCCGGGACGACGGATCTGGTATATGGCTCAGGGAGCCGATCCCGAACCTCTGCATTATGAGGTTGCCGCACCGAAATCAATTGGCCATGGTAAGGTAATGCCACCGGATACCCGTTCACGGGATGTCATTCTGACCTATCTGTTACACATGAGTGTCAAAGTCTGTGCGCGTATGCGTCGGCATGATCTGGAAGCCATGACCTATTCTATTGCGTTGAACACACGCGATGGCTGGATAGGCAGCAAACAACGACTGGGGATCGCTGGTGATGATCCGCGTGAACTTTATCAATTATGTTTACATACGCTGGAACAGTGCTGGCAAGGGCAGGGCGTGTTTCAGGTGCAGATCACGGCACTGGATCCCATGCCCTGTAAACGTCAACTGGATATGTTTGATACTCAATCACATGCACAACGACAAAAAGGCCAGCAGTTGTTTCAGGCGGTGGATGCGATTAATGAACGTTATGGTGATCTGACGCTGGCTCCTGCCCTGTTACTCAACCGTTCAAAGATGCCGAATGTGATCGCGCCCTCATGGAAACCCAAAGGTCATCGTCAAAGTGTTTAATTCCTGTAGGTTCGCCTTC
>JAOUMO010000107.1 GCA_029881425.1 Gammaproteobacteria bacterium | reverse complement strand
AATCAAGTCGGTACAGGTATCACAGGGATTTGACGAGGCCGATAATTATATTGTCGAGCACCTGGCATCGGGCGATATTGTCATTACTGCCGATATACCCCTGGCATCAGACGCCATTGACAAGGGCGCGGTAGTGATTAATCCACGTGGCGACAAATACACCGAGGACAATATTAAACAACGCCTGAGTATGCGCGACCTGATGGAAGAATTACGCTCGACAGGTGAGGTAATGGGAGGGCCGACCGCATATAGCCAGAAGGATGGACAGGCCTTTGCTAATTCACTGGATCGACTGTTGGCAAAGAGATAGGTCTCTCCTGAGCAGCAACAGGATACGGGACACGATTCGCCCTAAAACACTATAAGGGCATTGCATACCAGCACGACAGTATAAATACCAACGGTGACTGAAATGCTCCCCAGGGTGAACATACACGCCTTTTAGATTATCCCGGACACACGGCAGCTGCCTGTGACCACCGGCAAGATAGACTGCAAAAACTCAACATTGAGTCTATTCATTTTTCAAAGATCGATGTGGAAGGCTTCGAGCCCAATGTATTACGTGGCTTCGCGGACCTGCTGCGCGCAGGTAAAATTGATGTCCATCCAGTTTGAGTATGGTTATATCTATATTGATACTGGTTTTTTACTAAAAGACTTTTATACCTAATGCTCACAATTCAACAGGCGTATTGGCAAAATATATCCCAACCCTGTTGATTTTCGCCCCTGTCGACACAGGAATGAGGATTTTTAGGCTTTCCAGCTTAAAGCCATGATCAGGCCACGTGCATCTCGAAATCGATGTCATCGATCTCAAATTCCAGATTCACCGTTACCGTCTTAATGCCCGGCATGGTTTTCAGGATATAGGCGGCCATTAAATAAAACATGCGTTTGTTTTCATTATGAAAGGCATCCACCAGCTTATTCGCCGCTATCTGGCAACGCTGTTCGAGACTGGGGCTCTCCACCCAGAAACGCCCCATTTGCCAGCCCTTGTCCATATCTGCATTCATGGTCACGAAGAAATCGGCTGCTTCATCCAATAATTGCTCAGGCACATCCAGTGCATAGGACTCCTGATCGATGTTAATATTCAGAATCATAACAATAGCTACTCTTTAATTAGTGCCCGCATTATATCAAAGGTCTGCTGCTATTTACCCGAAATTGTAGGAGTGATTATGCTTGTCCCGGTACATGGTGTTTTAAATCAGGATCAGTTACAACAGGTACGCACTATTCTCGATGAGTCACGTTTTATTGATGGCCGACTCTCGGCGGGCCTGACGGCTCGCAAGGTCAAACGCAATGAAGAGATCCCCCAGGATGCGGCGGTACTGAACCAGCTCAATAACATTGTGATGAATGCACTCTACAATCACCCGGTTTACCAGGCAGCGGTCATGCCCCACCGTGTTGCCACCCCCTTCTATGCCCGTTACGGCTCGGGCCAGTATTACGGTGATCATGTGGATGACCCGATCATGGGCCCGATGCAGGCACGTTACCGTACCGATGTGTCGACTACCGTGTTTCTAAATGACCCATCTGAATACGATGGGGGCGAAACCGTGATTCGCACCCAGTACGGCAACCACAAAGCCAAGCTGGCCGCGGGTGATGCCATTACCTACCCCTCGGGCAGCCTGCACCACGTAGCCGAGGTGACGCGTGGTACGCGCCTGGTCGCAGTCACCTGGGCACAGAGCATGATTCGTGACCCGGCCAGGCGCGAGCTACTCTACGAGCTACACAAAACCCGCGAATCACTACAGAAAAAATACCCGGATGATGAGGAGATTGTGAGGGTTGACCATACCTATATCAACCTGGTGCGTATGTGGGCAGAGATTTGACAGGGACTTAATCTAACGCAAAGACGCCAAGGTGCAAAGAACGCAAAGTTTTCAGCTTGAATTCAATACCCTGTTACCTGCTTAACGCCAGTAAGGCCTGAAATAAACGGGGTTTAGCTAATGACAAGGGGCAATAAATCAGGATTGATCTGAGAGTTTGCTGTAGAAGCTTTAATCTATGTGTCCGCTGGCCGGGGCCCTTTCTGGCCATGAGTGATCGTAGGTGATTTAAAAAATTAAAAGAAAACGCAAATAATCGCTTTTGTGCTTCCATGTATGTCAAAGCGAAGATTGATTGAATACTTATACGCTTTTGTCATACATTGACTTCACTTAGGGTGACAACGAAATTAGCTATCTTGATTTGCGTGTATTCGCGTTCATTTGCGTTTTCTTTTACACCGCGAAACCGTCCGTAAATGGGTGACTAGATACGTTAAATTTCTCAAACTATTTCGGAATACTACACGACTAAGTACCAGATTAAGTCGAAACTAATACAGATAACACTTTGCGCCTCTGCGTTAGCTCTTTATCTTTCACCGTTTAACCTATCAGGCTGGCAATAAAAAAGGCCGCTTTCCAGCGGCCTTTTTCGATTTGAAGCTTAAGAATAGATCTTAACGCTTTGAACCCTTGTCTGCATGAGCTGCATCAACCAGTTCCATCGCTTTTTCATTAAAGGTTTCACGGTAACCGTCTAATGCATGGCCTGCTTCTGGCGTGAAGTAGTTTTTAGCATTGAAGCCATTTTTGTGCTCTTCTTCAATAAACGTCTTCTGCATTGCAAGCAGTTCTTTGATCAGTGTGTTTCTGTCGCTCATGGCTTCACCTTTTGAAATCTTTATTTATTCCGGCTGGTCATTCGACCAAAGTTGGCGAATTATAGCCGGAATTAAGTTAAATTGCTTCTACCCCAATGGGAATAGACAGCGAAATTTTAAAAAAGGGGCTTAGTAGCCGCCTTTACGCGTACTCTTTGGGCAACCGCCGATCTTCAGGCCCTGCTTGGAAGGCATGCCGGGGAACATTTCGTACATTTCTTTAGAAGAAACCTTACGACCCCAGATCTTACCCATGGCTTTCATAATGCCACGCTCATTGGGCTCGTTACCGCCCAGTGTTTCTTCACGAACATATTTAACAACATCCCAGTGTTCCTGAGTAGGATTGATGTCTTCTTCTGCGAAGATTGCCGCAGCGATCTCTTCGTTCCAGTCACTGGAATTGACCAGGTAGCCTTCTGCTGTTCTTTCAACTGACTCAAGTGCCATAATCATATCGCCTCTAAATTCTGTGCAATTCAATAATCAAAAATTCAGGGCGCACACTTTCCCACAAAATGAATTAAATGTCACTTACCCCATTAGTTATATACGGTTATTCTGACTTATCTCATAAAAACACGGTGTTAAAGTAACGCTTTAAGTTATAAAACCCATTGTTTTCAATGAGTTATTCAGCACCACTAAAGTGACTTTGTTCCGACATATCACCCACGGGCTTTATACCCTTATGGGGTATAAACAGGCCAAAACCCATCTTGCGACCCTGGCCGACACCTTTTTGCTGGAGCGTGACCGCATCCTGTGGGTCAAGATCGGCCACCATCAGGCTCATGCTACTCACCCTTCCCTGGGGCAGTTTGAACTGATGCCCCATACCACACAGGGCCTTTTTCAGGTTGATGCCCATGGATTTCAGCTCGTCCGCAACGCGCTCGACCAGCTGATCCTCTGTTTCCGCCTCTTCCAGCATCACGTGTCGACAGAACAGGGTACCCAGTGATGTCAGGGGCTTGATCTGGTATTCGCCCACGGTGATCAAATGACCACCAACATCCAGTATCTGGCCTGTCAACGCCTTTACATCCTCATAACGACTCTTGGGCAGTCGCAGGTGCATACGTGAGCGCCTGGAGAGATAGATGAAATCTTCACCATCCACCTCTTCCGGCCGCTGCCAGCCGTTGCCGGTGGATGCACCGTGGATCATGTGTACCCCGGCCTTTTCTTCATCGGCCAGCCAGGGTAAAGCCTGGTGCAGGGCATCGGAGAGGTGTTGTGCATGATCCAGTGCAATTTTCTGGCAATTAATCTTGAATACCAGGTCGGCTATTTCATCAGAAACAACAAAGGATTGCTGTTTTTTGTCTTCTTCCCAGAGCATCGGATAAACTCACAAATTATTTAATTTTCAATAGGTTACAAAACATCAGGAACGATTGGGGAAGGTAAAAGCGACTTCGACACAATTTTCCCAGTCTTTTGGCGTATCTTTAAAGGGCGGACGTACATCTATATCCATATGTAATTCACCCTGCCGCGCCTTTTCACGCAGGACTTCCAGGAAATCTTCAAAATTATCCAGCTCATGTTCCTGCTTTAAAATGTCACTCAGATAGAACATTGTCTAAATCACCATCCACTCGGGCGCTTCACCCGGTCAAAATAACGCGCCCGGTAGAGCAGGCGCTTTAGATCCTCATCATCGGCATCCGTAAAACCACTGCGGTTATGCAGCACATTATTACAAATAATACCCTCGCCCGTATTTAACCTATATCTAAAAACATAAGGGTTATTCTCACTTAGCAGGCTATTAAGGCAGTCTACCGCCTCGCGGGTGAGCACATCATCGAACCACTCTATATTACGTGTACGTGCTGAATACCTCATATGGAGGTGGCCGCCGTGTTTTTCAAGCGAGAATACAGGCCCGGTCTCAGCCGGACGAATCATTTTACCCGCTTCTATATTGGCCGGGATCGTCATTGCATTCGCACGCTGCAGGGCGCGGATATAATCCGGATTTTCATCACGCAACTGGATATAGGCTATTTCATGGTCCAGCAGCAGGTTCTCCCCACCCTTCGCCGCGGGCCGCACACAGTGCATGGCGATGGCATGGATTTGCTGGCCGGGTGAATTGTAATAGCCATCGGTATGCCAGCTCAGGGGCTTGTTGCTATAAGGTATATAGCCGGCATGGCGCCCGCTATCGACCACCTGCAGGGAGGTGATACTGTCCTCATCGGCACACAGGTTGTCATCAAGCTGCTGCAGACCAAGCCCTGCCGCTATTTGACGTAAAAAGGACTTGTCGCCAGCATCACCTGCAGGCAGGCGATAAAAAGCCATGTTGGCCCGGTCACAATGTGCTGCCAGCTGCAGCAGCTCATCACGGCTGGGCTCTGCCGATTGCAACGCGACCATCAGTACCCCAGCATCGCCAGGGTAATGATCCAGTTTTTCACTACGCCAGCGCTGATAGGCGCTGTCATCCACTAAGTCGAATACATCTTGAGACAAGGCTATTCCTCTCTACCTGACAATCACACATATATATAGAGTCTAATCGTAAGCACAGCCACTATACCCACAAAATGAATCAGGCATAATTTTTTTTATAATTCGATCAGTCACGTTTTTGCGCCGTTTATGCTATATTACTGGCCCCCTGATGATTTGACGTGTTTCAACAAGGACTTAGCGCAGTTTAAACTGTGTTCAAGTACATATCCCTTTAGGGATAGCAGGAATATAGACGCCCCCCCCATGGGTAGGATGTTCTGCGTGCTTGACTAGCCCTAGACTACACGCCACAGAATTAGGGGTAAGTTTTTAGCCCGGTATATCCAGACTATTAACTGCTATCCCAAAAATAAGCGTATGGCTCCGGCCATATATTTAAGACTTAGGGTTCAGGCTTTTGCCCCCCTTGGAATAAAAACCTGTCGTCCCTACTACGGAGATCGCCATGGCAGCAAAGAAGATCTATGAAACACCGATGCTTGACGTACTTGAAGAAGGCCCATGGCCTAGCTTTATTACAGGTATTAAAGCCCTACGTGACAACCACGAAAGCCAATTCATTAATGACATCACTAGCTCACTGTTAGGTCAGCTGGAGCATTCATATGAAACTCGCAAGGGTTACTGGAAAGGCGGCACCGTATCTGTATTCGGATACGGCGGTGGCGTTATCCCACGTTTCTCTGAAGTAGCGCAAGCTTTCCCAGAGTCAAAAGAATTCCACACAATCCGTGTACAGCCTACTCCAGGCAACTACTACACAACTGACATGCTGAACCAACTGGCTGATAGCTGGGAGAAACACGGTTCAGGTCTACAGACTTTCCACGGCCAGACTGGCAACATCATGTTCATCGGTACGACGACTGCGGGTACGCAGGACTTCTTCGACGATATCAATGAATATGGCTGGGATATGGGTGGTGCGGGTCCTTGTGTACGTACTGCTATGTCCTGTGTTGGTGCTGCACGTTGTGAAATGTCATGCACAAACGAGCATGCTGCACAGCGCTGGCTGGTAAACAACTTTACTGATGATGTTCATCGCCCTGCACTGCCTTACAAGTTCAAGTTCAAAGTATCAGGTTGTCCTAATGACTGCCAGAATGCTATCGAACGTGCTGATATGGCCGTTATTGGTACATGGCGCGATGATATGCGTGTTGACCAGGCTGAGTTCAAAAACTACGTTGCAGCTAAAGGCCGTCAGTACATCATTGATAACGTTATCACGCGTTGCCCTACACAGGCACTGGGTCTGAACGATGACGATACAATTGCTGTTGATAACCGCAACTGTGTTCGTTGCATGCACTGCATCAACGTTATGCCTAAAGCACTGCGTACAGGTACAGATAAAGGTGTAACCATCCTGGTTGGTGGTAAACGTACACTGAAGATCGGTGACCTGATGGGTACTGTTGTTGTTCCATTCAAGAAACTGGATACTCGCGAAGATTACGAGTCACTGGTTGAAATGGCTGAAGAAATCATTGATTTCTGGGCAGAGAACGGTCTGGAGCATGAGCGTTGTGGTGAAATGATCGAGCGTATCGGTCTGGTTAACTTCCTGGAAGGCATCGACATCGATGTTGATCCAAACATGGTTAGCACAACTCGTCAGAGCTCTTATGTTCGTATGGACGGATGGGATGACGAAGCGATTAAATGGTTTGAGCGTCAAGCTGAAGCCTAAGCTTAGTCTTATTAGATCCTGTGGCCGGGGCAATGCTCCGGTCGCATTTAGAAGTTTAAATATATAATTTGAGGAAATAATCATGGCAATGGCAGATATGCGTCCGCCCATCGAGTCTGGATGTCCAGACGGTTTCCAGTACATGCATCCTACGATGCGTCGTAACTTTGGTCAGTGGAAATACCATACTGACCCACGTCCTGGCGTTCTCTGCCATGTTGCAGAAAGCGGTGAGAAAATTTTCACTGTTAAAGCCGGTACACAACGTATTCTTGACGTGTTCACTCTACGTAAACTGACTAAAATCGGTGACGAGTTTGCTGACGGTTTTATCCGTTTCACTATTCGTTCAAACATTGAATACAATGTTGCTGATGAAGCCAAAGTTGAGCCTTTAATCAAAGCGCTTGAAGCTGAAGGTTTTGTAGTTGGCGGCACCAAGAACTCAATCACTACTCTGTCTCATACACAGGGCTGGTTGCATTGTGATATTCCTGGTACTGACGCATCTGGCGTTGTTAAATCAATGATGGATGAGCTGATCGACGAATTCAAATCATGGAACATGCCTAACCGTGTTCATATGACGACATCTTGCTGCCAGATCAACTGTGGTGGCCAGGGCGATATCGCGATCAACGTACAGCACACCAAGCCACCTAAGATTGACCACTCACAGGTTTCAAACATCTGCGAACGTCCTTCTGTTGTAGCGCGTTGTCCTGTTGCTGCTATCCGTCCTGCACTGGTAGACGGCAAGCCATCTCTTGAAGTTGATGAGAAGAAATGTATCTGTTGTGGTGCATGTTTCCCTCCTTGTCCTCCAATGATGATCAATGATGCGGAACACTCTAAATTAGCAATCTGGATCGGTGGTAACCACTCAAATGCACGTGGCAAACCTACATTCCAGAAACTGGTTGCTTCTGCTATTCCTAACAATCCTCCTCGCTGGCCTGAAGCAACAGCCATCGTTAAGCAAATTCTGAAATGCTACAAAGAAGATGCGCGCGACTGGGAACGTGTTGGTGAGTGGGTTGAGCGTATTGGCTGGCCTCGTTTCTTTGAAATGACTGGTCTGCCATTCACTAAGTA
>JAOUMO010000106.1 GCA_029881425.1 Gammaproteobacteria bacterium | reverse complement strand
GGCTTCCTGCTGGATGCCCTGAAATACGGTTGTCCTCCCCATGCTGGCCTGGCCTTTGGCCTGGACCGAATGGTGATGTTGATGACCGGTGCCGGTTCTATCCGCGATGTCATGGCTTTCCCCAAAACACAGTCAGCGGCCTGTTTGTTGACCAGTGCACCTTCTGCCGTATCAGAGGCGCAATTAAAAGAGCTGAACATTCGTGTGCGTAAACCGGTAGCCGAGGGCTGATAAAAAACCCTCGGCTCATTATGCCAATTGCCAGGCCGTTGTGGTGCACTATTGCATCATTCACTGCAGGCACTTGGCCATAGAGCAGATCGTAAAAACCACGGGTTAGATAAAAATGAATGCTGTAGCCATACAACCTTATGCCTTATTAGATGATGCGGAATGTGAGCGCCGTATTATTGAAGCCAAACAGGCGCTGGGTGATCGTCTGGTTATACTGGGGCATCATTATCAGCGGGACGAGGTCTTCCAGCACGCGGACTTCTCCGGTGATTCACTGAAACTATCCCGCCAGGCCGCCGCATCCAATGCGGAATATATTGTCTTCTGCGGTGTACATTTTATGGCCGAGGTGGCCGATATCCTGTCCCGGCCTGAACAAATATCCATCATTCCCGACCTGGCAGCGGGCTGTTCCATGGCCGATATGGCCGACCTGGCCAATGTAGAAAAGGCCTGGCGAGAGCTGTCCGAGGTGCTGGAGCCAGATGAGCAGGTGACGCCCGTTACCTATATTAATAGTGCCGCTGACCTGAAGGGGTTTTGTGGTCGTCACCAGGGTATAGTCTGTACCTCCACCAATGCACGACACGTACTGGACTGGGCCTTCGGCCAGCGGGAGAAGGTGCTCTTCTTCCCCGATCAGCACCTGGGTCGCAATACGGCCTTTAATATGGGCATCCCCCTCGAAGACATGGTGGTGTGGGACTACGACAAGCCCATGGGTGGACTGACACCCGAGCAGATCAGGGGGGCAAAAATGATCCTCTGGAAAGGCTTCTGTTCCGTGCACCAGATGTTCCAGCCGGAGCAGATCGACCAGTTTAAGGCCCGCTACCCGGAAACGCAGGTTATTGCCCACCCGGAGAGTCCGTTCGAGGTCTGCCAGAAGTCGGATTATGTCGGCTCCACTGAATATATTATTAATACCATTGCCAATGCCGAGCCCAATACCCGCTGGCTGGTTGCCACGGAGCTGAACCTGGTAAACCGTCTCAATGACCAGTTTCAGCATGAAGGTAAGCATGTGCATTTCATGTCACCCACGGTCTGCATGTGTTCTACCATGTTCCGTATCGACCCCCAGCACCTGGCCTGGACACTGGAAAACCTGGTGGAGGGGCATGTCGTGAACCAGATCTCGGTCCCCGCTGATGTTGCCGAGCAGGCAAGGGCTGCACTGGACAGGATGCTGCACGTATCACCCTGAAAAAGTTACCGGTAGCAAGTTGCAGGTTGTAAGGGCATAATTTCCCTACAACTTGTCACTTTAAATTTGTAATGTCGATATGAAAGAAGCGGTCATACTCATTCACGGGGTGATGATGAACGGCGCAGAGATGTGGCGTTTACGCCAGCGACTTCGTGAGGCGGGCTATGCGTGTTACCCGTTCCATTATTCCAGTGTCAAAACCCCACCCGAAGAAAATGTGCAGCTATTGCATGAGTTCGTAAAGAGTATCGATGCCAGGGTGATTCATTTTGTCTGTCATTCACTTGGTGGCCTGTTGCTGCTGCATTACTTTGATAAAAAGATCGTCAGTAAAAATGGACGTATCGTGTTGCTGGGCTCGCCGGTGAATGGTAGTGAAGTGGCGCGACGCCTGTGCAGTAGTCGTTTTACTCGCTGGATACTGGGTCGTAGTGTGGAGTACGGTTTACTCGGTGGTCGTCCGCTGTGGATGAAGAGTCGTGACCTGGGCATTATTGCCGGTAGTTTGCCGCTCGGCATGGGCCTGATTGTGGGTGGGCCGGACTCGCCCCACGACGGGACGGTAGCCGTTGAAGAAACCTACCTGGGTGGTGCCACCGATCACCTGGTGCTAGCGGTGAGTCATTTTGGTTTGCTCTATTCCGAGCGCGTGGCAGTGCAAACCATTACTTTTTTGCGTGCCGGCAAATTTGGTGATGAAGCCACCAACCTGTTATTCGATGCAACGGGCTGATATGTACAGCGCCGTAACCGAATCGATTAAACAGGCCTACAACTGCAGTTCTCTCGATGTTAAACTAATCCGCAAATTTTACATAATTTCAGGGGTTCTCTGATGAAACGCATCATCGGTATAGATCCCGGCTCGCGACAGACAGGTTATGGCATTATCGATTCGGATGGTGTTAACAGCCACCATGTCGCCAGTGGTTGTGTCTATGTGAAGGGCGATAGCTTACCAGAGCGCCTGGGTAATATTTTTTTCCGGGTAAACGAAATTATCGAAGAATGGCAGCCCGTGGAAATGGCCATAGAACAGGTGTTTGTCGATAAAAATGTCGATTCGGCCCTGAAGCTGGGGCAGGCACGAGGTGCCGCCATTTGTGCCGGTGTACAGGCCGGTCTTGCGGTGAGTGAATACACACCCAAGGCGGTCAAGAGTGCCGTAGTAGGTACAGGTAATGCAAGCAAAGATCAGGTACAGCATATGATGGCAATGATATTGAAGCTGGATAACGATTTACAGGCCGACCAGGCTGACGCATTGGGTATAGCCCTGTGCCATGCACACAACCGGAAACTGGCAGGTAAGATTGCCTTGCCCTCGCGACGTCGATCAAAAGGTCGCTGGTTATGATCGGGCGCCTGACGGGAAAAATTATTCAAAAACAACCGCCACAACTCCTCATCGATGTGCAGGGTGTAGGTTATGAAGTCGATGCCCCCATGTCGACCTTTTACCAGTTGCCCAATATTGGCGAGAGTATCGTATTGCATACCCATTTGGTGGTGCGTGAAGATGCGCAGCTGTTATACGGTTTCGCATCCGAATCGGAGCGAGGACTGTTCCGGAGCCTGATTAAAATTAATGGCGTCGGCCCAAAGCTCGCCCTGACTATTTTATCTGGCATGAATGCAACGGAATTTGTCAGCTGTGTACAGGATAACGATGCAGCGGCACTGGTACGCCTGCCGGGTGTGGGTAAGAAAACTGCCGAGCGCCTGATTATTGAATTGCGTGATAAATTAAAACAGGATGCATCATCCACCGACCATGGCCTGCCTGCCATGTCGATGGCAGCAGCGAGTAGCAGCCCGGTCAGTGATGCGGTGAGTGCCTTAATTGCACTGGGTTATAAACCACAGGAAGCGAGTCGCATGGTGAGGTTGCTTAATACGGCCGACCTGAGTACAGAAGAGATTATCCGCCTCAGCCTGCAGGCATCGGTGAAAGTATCATGAATGAATCGGATCGCATTATTAGTGCTAGCTCATCACCCGAAGAAGAAACCATTGATCACGCAATACGTCCCAAATATTTAAAAGATTATTCAGGTCAACCGATCGCATCGGAGCAGCTGGATATTTTTATTCCAGCCGCACGTAATCGCGGCGAGGCACTGGACCATGTGCTTATTTTTGGTCCGCCGGGCCTGGGAAAAACAACACTGGCACACATTATTGCAAATGAGATGGGTGTCAATCTGCGCCAGACATCCGGTCCGGTACTGGAGAGACCAGGTGATCTTGCCGCACTGCTGACAAACCTCGAACCCCATGATGTCTTATTCGTCGATGAAATTCATCGCCTGAGCCCGGTGGTGGAAGAGGTACTGTATCCCGCGATGGAGGACTACCAGCTGGATATCATGATCGGCGAGGGACCTGCGGCGCGTTCAATCAAACTGGACCTGCCGCCCTTTACCCTGGTGGGTGCAACGACACGGGCCGGTTCGCTGACCTCGCCACTGCGTGATCGCTTCGGTATCGTGTTGCGGCTCGAGTTTTATAACATCACCGACCTGACCGCGATCGTAAAACGCTCGGCGCATATACTGGGTGTAGCCATAGATAATGACGGTGCCGTAGAAGTTGCACGACGTGCGCGCGGTACACCACGTATTGCAAATCGTTTATTACGTCGTGTACGTGATTATGCCGAAGTCAAAGCCGATGGTAAGGTCAATGCTGGTGTCGCATCAAAGGCGCTGGATATGCTGAAAGTGGACTCCTTCGGTTTTGATAATATGGATCGTAACTTGTTAATGACCATTATCGAAAAATTTAGTGGTGGCCCGGTGGGTGTAGAAAACCTGGCGGCCGCGATTGGTGAAGAGCGGGACACGATTGAAGACGTGATAGAGCCCTACCTGATACAGCAGGGTTTTTTAATGCGTACCCCGCGTGGACGCATAGCGACACCCAATGCCTACCGTCATTTTGGTTTAAAAGTACCTGCCAGTAACCTGCTGGATGATACCGCAAATGCCGACCTGTTTGATGATGGTGAATGAGCGTGCCGATGCCAATATGTAAATATGTGATCGTGGTTACAGGTCCTGTCATAAAAAATCTGTATCCTGTCTTTCAATTGAATAGAACCCTTATTTTATAGAAAATAAATGAACTTTATCTGGCCAGTACGCGTCTATTACGAGGATACCGATTCAGGTGGTGTTGTGTATTATGCCAATTACCTGAAATTTATGGAGCGGGCACGGACAGAGTATTTACGTAATCTGGGTTATGAGCAGGACGCACTAATAAAAAATGAAAACCTGATATTTGCAGTGCGATCGGTCCAGCTCGATTACCACAAGCCCGCACGTTTCAACGATGAATTAAATGTCAGTGCCAATATTATCGAATTTAAAAAAGCCAGCTTCCTGTTCGAGCAACAGGTCACGCATAAGCAGAGCGGTATCCTGCTGTGTGAAGGAAAAGTGCGTGTGGCTGCATTAAAAGCTGATTCATTCAAGGCCTGTGCCATACCTCAATCACTTCGGGAGTCCCTTCGTGTCGACTGATTTATCCCTGGTTACCTTATTGCTGGATGCCAGCGTTTTAGTGCAGCTGGTTATGTTGATGCTGCTTGCGGCGTCGGTCATCTCGTGGTTTGTTATTGTTAATAAATATAAGTTACTGCAACAGGCATCATCAGCGGCATTAAAATTTGAAGATGAGTTCTGGTCGGGTGGCGATTTGAGCGAGCTCTATACACAACTGGGTCGGCGCCGGCTGGCACGAGAAGGTATGGAAAAAGTTTTCGAAACGGGTTTTTCTGAATTTGCACGATCCTATAAACATAGCAATGACCCTGCTTTCATGATGGCCAGTATCCAGCGAGGCATGAAAGTTGCCCTGGCTCGAGAAGAAGAAAAACTGGAGTCAAATTTATCCCTGCTGGCGACCATCGGTTCAACCAGCCCCTATATCGGCCTGTTCGGTACCGTCTGGGGTATTATGAACTCGTTCACTGCACTGGGTGCAGTCAAGCATGCGTCCTTGTCTATGGTGGCACCCGGTATTGCCGAGGCGCTTATTGCAACGGCGATGGGTTTGTTTGCGGCTATTCCGGCAGTTATTGCCTATAACCGCTTCTCGGATATAGTCGAACGACTGGTCGGTCGCTACGAAAATTTTGCAGAAGAATTTGCAACGATTTTACAACGACAGTCGCATGCAAAAACAGCCGTTGATGATTCCGTAGAGGCAGGGGAAGCCTGATTATGGCGGCCAGTAAAAAACGTCGCCCCATCTCCGATATTAACGTCGTACCCTACATCGATGTCATGCTGGTGTTACTGATTATATTTATGATTACAGCACCCATTATCCAGCAGGGTGTAGAAATCGATCTGCCACAAGCGGTAGCGAATTCCTTATCCCCGGATGATGATGAACCGGTGGTTGTGTCTATTGATATGAAAGGTGACTTTTTTCTAGATATAGGTGATGAGCCGGGTAAGCCGATTGATGCACAGCTACTGGTTAATCGTGTTGCCGCAGTAAGGCAGCTCAAGCCCAATGTGCCGGTACTGGTACGGGGTGATCGCAGTGTAAATTATGGACGCGTGGTCGACGTCATGGTGTTGTTACAAAATGCCGGTGTCGATAAAGTAGGTTTAATGACAGAACAGGCCGAGCAATAAACACATGCATTCCGGTTTATGGCATGACATAAAAAATCACCCCCATGCAATGCTTGCATCAATAGTGCTGCACCTGGTTTTGCTGGTGATTGTTACGGTGAGCTTAAATAGCACAACAGCTCCCACACTGCCGGCAAAAAAACAGGTCAAGACACTGCAGGCCGTGGTGGTCAATGCAGCACAGGTTGACGCTGAATTAAGCAAGTTGAAAAAAACAGAGCTTAATCGCAAACAGAAAGAAGAGGCGAGAAAAAAACGCCTACAGGATGATGCAAAAAAAGCGCAGCAACAGCGGCGTGCGGAAGAAAAACGCCTGGCAGAATTAAAACGCAAACAGCAGCAAAGAGACAGGGCCGAAAAGGAAAAACAGAAACAACTGGATAAGGATCGGCAACTGAAACAGGACGAGCTGGCCCGGCTCGAGAAAAAACGCCAGGCGGAGCAACAGAAACTGGCTGCTATAGAGTCACGACGCAAGGCACAGGAACTGGAAGAACAAAAGAAAAAGCAGGCGGCCGAGGCAGAAATACGACGCCAGGCTGAAGAGGCGGAACTAAAGCGCCGCATGGCAGAAGAGGAACAGCGGCAGGCACAGCTGAATACCCGCCTACAGGCTTTAAGGGCGCAATATGTGCTGCAGATTGTAGCCCACGTAGAAAAACGATGGATCCAGCCAGCCAAACTTCAACAGGGGTGGCAGTGTGAGGTATCCGTGCAGCAGAATGCGCTGGGTGATGTTACCCAGGTAAAGATGTTAAGATGCACGGGTGATGAAGCATTTAGAAGTTCTGTGGAGCGGGCAATAAGAAGGGCATCACCACTGCCTTCACCGGCTGACCCACAGGCATTTGATCGACACATACAATTTATTTTTAAACCCAATATATGAATTATTTAATCCGTTGTCTTGTTATTGTTTATAGTTTCCTGTTGATGGGGCCAGCACAGGCCGTGTTGCGTGTAGAGATTACCCGGGGCGCTGAAAGTGCAGCACCGATTGCCATCATTCCCTTCGCAACGGGCGGTCTTGCCCTGCCGGTAACGCAGGATGTATCCGCTATTATCGCCGCTGACTTACAACGCAGTGGCCGTTTTGCGCCGATTGAAGAGAATAAATTAATCGCCACACCACAGTCGCTGGAGTCTGTTAACTACAAACTCTGGCGTGTTGCGGGTATCGATCATGTTGTCATCGGCCAGGTCAGGGTGCTGGCAGCGGGGCAGTATGAGCTGCAATTCAGGCTGGTTGATATCTTCCGTGGTGAACAGGTCCTGGGTTATAAGTTTAATGCCGATGACAGTAACCTGCGTGGTATTAGTCACCATATCAGTGACCTGATTTATCAGCATATTACGGGCCAGCGTGGTGCCTTTGATACCAAGGTGGCTTATATCACAGCAGAGCGAGAAGCGGGTAAGCAGCCGGTGTATAAACTCCAGGTGGCCGATACGGATGGTTACAATCCACAAACCGTATTAACCTCGACGCAACCCATTATGTCACCTACCTGGTCTCCGGACGGCACACGGCTGGCCTATGTGTCATTTGAATCGGGCCAGTCTGCAATTTTTATCCAGAATTTATTAAGCCGCCAACGTGAAAAGATAGCCTTCTTTGAAGGCATTAATGGTGCACCAATATGGTCACCCGACGGTCGTCGGCTGGCAATGACCCTGTCAAAAAGTGGAAATCCGGATATTTATATAATGGATTTACAGTCAAAGAAGTTGCAGCAACTGACAAAACACTGGGGTATAGATACAGAGCCCTGCTGGATGCCTGATGGTAAAGAAATTATCTTCACCTCCAGTCGCAGTGGTAAACCCCAGTTATACCGTAAGCCGATAGGAAATGGCCGGGCTAAACGTATTACCTTCGAGGGTGACTATAATGCCAATGCCGAAGTTTCACCGGATGGTCGTTCA
>JAOUMO010000256.1 GCA_029881425.1 Gammaproteobacteria bacterium | reverse complement strand
ATTTCGGTTATGAAGAGGTACCCGTTGCTGAAAAGGTCAGGCGTGTTGCTGGCGTTTTTCATTCCGTAGCGGATAAATACGATGTCATGAACGACGTGATGTCACTGGGTGTGCACCGCTTGTGGAAGCGCTACACCCTGGGACAGACCGGTTTAAAGGCCGGTCAGCGTGCACTGGATCTTGCCGGTGGAACCGGTGACCTGGCGATGCGCATGTCGCGTATGGTTGGCCCTGCAGGTGAAGTGGTTTTATCGGACATCAATGCCTCGATGTTGAGTCGTGGGCGTGAACGCCTGCTGGATGAAGGCATTGCCGGCAATGTGCGCTATGTACAGGCCAATGCCGAGTGCCTGCCGTTTCCCGATGATTATTTTGACTGCATAACCATTGCCTTTGGGTTACGTAATGTCACCGATAAGGACCAGGCGTTGCGATCCATGTATCGCGTATTAAAGCCGGGGGGACGCCTGTTGATACTGGAATTCTCAAAACCCGTGGCGCCGGGGCTGGCGCCGATTTATGACACCTATTCATTTAAGTTGCTGCCAATGATGGGCAAGCTGATTGCCAATGACGAAGATAGCTACCGTTACCTGGCAGAATCCATCCGCATGCACCCTGACCAGCAGACCCTGAAAGGCATGATGGACGGGGCCGGCTTTGCTAAAACAACATTCCACAATATGACCGGTGGCATTGTCGCCCTGCATAAGGGATTTAAAATCTAGGCAGTCACTATGGCCCTGCCACAGCTATTTATTACCTCATTAGAAACCGCACTTAATTCATACCTTGCGCTGGATGTTAATACCGTATTACGCCTGGCCGAGATGGAGGGCCAGGTGATCCGGCTGGAGATCCTCGGCCTTAATGAAAACCTGTACCTCTTTCCCGCCAGTGATGGCATTATGTTGCTCAGCGATTTTGATGCGGAGGCCGACACTACCCTGAGTGGTACACCGGCGGCCTTTGCCCGGCTGGGATTACTCGATGATGCAGCGCCCGTGCTATTCTCGGGTGAAATAAAGATTGCCGGCAATACGCGCCTGGGCCACCAGTTCAAAAAAATATTATCTGCCATTGATATCGACTGGGAAGAAGAGCTGGCAAAGGTGGTCGGTGACCTCGTTGCTCACCAGGCGGGTAATGTATTTCGTGGCTTCCAGGGCTGGTTTGAGCGTAGCAGTGCTGCCTGTGCCATGGATGCCGGCGAATATTTGCAGGAAGAGAGTCGGCTGCTGCCCTCCAACGCAGAAGTAGCACGTTTCGTGGGCGAAGTAGATGAGTTAAGGGAGGCCTGTGACCGACTGGGGGCTCGGCTTAAGCGCTTGAAAGACAAAACCAGTAATTCAAAACAACACTAAAGAGTTTAGCAATGATCAGGCCATCGCAAATAATCAGGCTGCTGTATATCAATTACGTACTGGTCAGGCATGGCCTGGACGACATTGTATTTGCGATTCACCTGTTCCGCCCCTTCCGTTTCCTGATGTATTTGATGCCATGGAACTGGTTCATTCGAAAACGTGCACCCCGCGGTAAAAGAATCAGGCAGGCACTTGAAGACCTGGGGCCGATATTTATTAAATTTGGCCAGATGCTATCGACAAGAAAAGATTTATTGCCCGAAGAAATAGCCGAAGAGCTGTCCGCATTACAGGATAATGTGCCGCCATTCCCCGGTGCCGAAGCGCGGAAAATAATCGAAAAGGCCTATGGCAAACCGGTCGAAGAAATTTTTGAATATTTTGATGAAAAGCCACTGGCATCGGCCTCTGTGGCACAGGTACATAGTGCGCGTTTGAAGGATGGCAAAGATGTCATCATCAAAGTACTAAGGCCCAATCTCATGCCGGTGATCCGCCGCGATATTTCACTCCTGTTTATTATTGCGCGGCTGGCGGAACGCTATTCATCTGATGCGCGACGTCTAAGGGCGATAGAAATCGTCACGGAGTATGAAAAAACCATTGTCGATGAGCTGGACTTGATGCGCGAATCGGCCAATGCCAGCCAGTTGCGCAGGAATTTTGAGAATATAGACATCCTCTATGTGCCTGAAATACACTGGGATTATACGC
>JAOUMO010000007.1 GCA_029881425.1 Gammaproteobacteria bacterium | reverse complement strand
AAGCCGCCTTCCTTTCAAATTCATTTGCTGCATATCGAACATCTACATTGAAGCAAGTAGGGGGGTTCCCAGCCGATGTTATCTTTGCAGAGGATATGTACGTAGCTGCAAAGTTACTAATGGCCGGGCATAAAATTGCGTATGCTGCAAATGCCCGTGTTTATCATTCTCATAATTATTCTCTTATTCAGGAAATGAAGCGATATTTTGATATGGGAGTGTTCCATGCTCGTGAGCCCTGGATAAGGCAAAAGCTTGGTACTGCAGAGGGTGAGGGAGTAAAATTTGTGATGTCTGAATTTACATATCTACTCAGGCATGCGTTTTGGCATATACCAGAAAGTCTGTTGAGGACATTATTGAGATATACGGGGTTTCGTCTGGGTTTGATGGAGAAGCACCTGCCTGTCTGGTTTAGTCGGCGTTTGGCGATGAATAAGGGTTATTTTGGCTGATTCCGTCGGGATTTTATGTATAATTATCGCTTTATAGGTGGGAAATAGCTGCATGCTAAAAAAAGGGTTTCTGCGAGGGCATTCTAATACGCTAAACCATGTTCTGCGTTTAGTGGATTTACTTGTGGTTTTTATTTGTGGCACACTGGCCTATTATTATTCGCCTGCATTTGAGACTTTCACCTCACTGGGTACCCAGGGGCTTCCTGCGCATTATTTTAATGCTATCTTACTGGCTGTTGCCTTCACGGCTATCTTGTTCCCCATGTTCAATATCTATCGTGTATGGCGGGGCACATCGACATTGGTGGAAATAAAGTCGATTACAATCGCATGGGGAATGGCGATTTTGTTACTTACAGCATTAGCCTTTGTTACAAAATCAGGTGCTGAGTTTTCACGTTCATGGATGGGAATCTGGTTTGCATCGGCGTGGGTTTCATTAGTTGCTTCACGAGTATCAATGCGTGTTGTCTTGCGTTGGTTGCGTTCTAGTGGCTTTAATCACCGCCATATCGTTATTGTGGGTACAGGCGGGCAGGCTGCGGTAGTGGCGGATCGTCTGCGGCGTTCAACCTGGTTTGGTCTGGAGATTTCAGCTTTGTTTGGCACTGATACCAAAGAGCTGCCTGCCTGGTTAAGAGATAAACGATTAATCAATGATGTAGTTGAGCTTCGTCGATATATTGATGAGGGTGATGTCGACCAGGTATGGATTTCCTTGCCGCATAGCGAAGAGAAGACCATTAGTGATGTTATTGGGGCTTTAGATGGCTCTGCGGCTGAAATTCGTTACGTGCCCGATATATTCGAATACCAATTGATGCACCATTCATTGTCTGAAATTGCGGGTGTTCCTGTAGTTAATATATCGTATTCTGCCATTTGCGGCATGAATAAGTGGGTGAAAACCGTTGAGGATTACATCCTTGCCGCAGTGTTGTTGGCGCTGGCTAGCCCATTGATGCTGTTCCTGGCGATAGGGGTGAAAATGAGTTCTCCTGGCCCTATTTTATATCGACAGCAGCGTGTTGGCTGGAATGGGCAGGAATTTATGATGTTTAAATTTCGCTCAATGCCGGTTGAAGCAGAAAAAGATACCGGGCCCGTCTGGGCAAGCCAGCAGGATAAGCGTGCAACTACTTTTGGTTCTCTTTTACGTAAAACCAGTCTGGATGAATTGCCCCAGTTATTTAATGTGCTCAAAGGTGAGATGTCATTGATCGGGCCTCGACCAGAGCGCCCGATGTTTGTCGAGAAATACAAGGATGAGGTGCCGCATTATATGAAAAAGCATCTGGTCAAGGCGGGACTGACCGGCTGGGCGCAGGTGCATGGCTGGCGTGGCAATACCTGTCTGCATACACGTATAGAGCATGATCTCTACTATATTGAAAACTGGTCTTTGTGGCTGGATATTAAAATCATTATCATGACGGTATTTCGAGGCCTGGTGCATAAAAATGCTTATTAAAATCAATGTTATAACATTTGGCTGATGATTTAGGCTATTTGATTAGGCCTATCTGGATAAAATAAAATAAAATGAAAGTTCTTGTTGTTGGTGGTGCAGGCTATATCGGCTCGCACATGGTAAAAATGCTGTCCCTTGCGGGTCATCAGGTGACGACACTGGATAACCTGTCAAATGGTTACCGTGATGCAGTAATCTACGGTGATTTTGTCGAAGGCGATATAGCGGATAGTCAACTCCTGGATCAATTGTTCTCAGATAATCAATTTGATGGTGTGATGCATTTCGCCTCCTATATCCAGGTGGGTGAGTCAGTCGAAAAGCCCTCCATGTATTACCGCAATAATGTCAGTAATACCCAGACCCTGCTCGACGCGATGGTCAAGCATGGCGTGTTGAGCTTTATTTTCTCCTCCACGGCAGCGACTTTTGGTGAGCCTGAATATACACCGATTGATGAAAAGCATCCGCAGAAGCCGATCAATCCTTATGGTCACAGTAAGTTGATGGTGGAGCAAATACTGGCGGATTTTGATCATGCCTATGGCCTAAAATCCGTTTGCCTGCGCTATTTTAATGCGGCGGGTGCCGATCCGGATGGGGAGCTGGGTGAGCGCCATGTGCCAGAGACGCACCTGGTGCCGCTGGTATTGCAGGCGGCCTCCGGGCGACGTGCCAACATTACGGTTTTCGGTAGCGATTACGATACCCCCGATGGCACCTGTGTGCGTGACTATATCCATATCAATGATCTGTGCAGTGCGCACCTGATGGGGCTTGAGCACCTGGTCAAGGGTGGAGAGAGCAGGGCCTATAACATGGGTAATGGCCAGGGCTATTCGATTCGTGAAGTCATCGATGTTGCCAAAAAAGTGACCGGTAAGGATTTTGAAGTGTTGCTTGGTGAGCGACGTGATGGTGACCCGGCTCGCCTGGTGGCTGATTCAAAATTATTACAGGCAGAACTGGGCTGGCAGCCGGTGTATCCGGATCTGGAGACGATTATTGCGCATGCCTGGGTGTGGGAAAAGAAGTCTTCAGTCTGGCGTCGTTAGTCGTCAGTTGAAAAAAGTAAATTCTATGGAGGGAATATGCGTTTTGAGGATATGGATGTTTGGAAGCGGTCATCTCGATTGTCAGTAAACATCTATCAGCATCTTGTCGATTTGAAAGATTTTGGTTTCAAGGATCAGATCACACGGTCTGGACTCTCTATTCCCAGTAATATTGCTGAGGGCTTTGGTCGTGCTACAGATAAGGATAAGCGAAATTTTCTTAATTATGCGAATGGCTCTTGTGCTGAGTTAAGAACACAAATCTATATCGGCATTGAAATAGGCTATATCCAGAAACCTGTAGGTCAGGGGCGGATTCAAGAAACTGATGAAATTTCTGCCATGTTGTCAGCCCTGATGAAATACCTGAAAATCCTCAAACCCGTTCCTGATTTCACAAGAGCAGTAAAGCCAAAATTCGCTTTTGACTAACGACTGACGACTAAAGACTAACGACTTCTTCAAATAACAGCTAAAATACACACCAATTTCATCATCGATACAGAATTCACCCTTTATGAGTACAGAAGAAGGTTCCAAGCCCACTAATTTTATCCGTCACATGATTGACGAGGATCTGGCCAATAACAAGAACAACGGTCGTGTTGCCACCCGTTTCCCGCCGGAGCCTAACGGCTATCTACATATTGGTCATGCCAAGTCTATCGCGCTGAACTTCGGTATTGCCCGTGACTATCAGGGTACCTGTAACCTGCGTTTTGATGATACCAATCCCCATAAAGAGAATATCGATTTCGTTGAGGCGATCCAGAATGATGTCCGCTGGCTGGGTTTTGACTGGGATGATCGGCTCTATTACGCCTCGGATTATTTTGAAAAACTTTACGATTTTGCGCTTGAGTTGATCCAGGCTGGCAAGGCCTATGTCTGCGACCTGGATGCGGAGCAGACGCGTGAGTACCGCGGCACGCTGAAACAGGCGGGTAAAAATAGCCCGTCCCGCGATCGTTCGGTGGACGAGAACCTCGATCTGTTCCAGCGTATGCGCGCGGGTGAATTCAAGGATGGCGAACGGGTGCTGCGTGCCAAAATCGATATGGCCTCACCGAACATGAATATGCGTGACCCGACCCTGTACCGTATCCGTCACGGTGTGGTGCATCACCAGACGGGTGCCGAGTGGTGTCTCTATCCCATGTATGATTTCACTCACCCCATTTCAGATGCGCTGGAGGGTATCACTCACTCCATCTGTACGCTGGAGTTTGAGGATCATCGCCCGCTGTATGACTGGATGCTGGATAATATTTCCATCGACTGTCATCCGCAGCAGATTGAATTTTCGCGTTTGAACCTGCAATACACGGTAATGAGCAAGCGCAAGTTGACCGAGCTGGTGGATGAAGGGCTTGTCGAGGGCTGGGATGATCCGCGCATGCCGACCATTGCCGGCCTGCGCCGTCGTGGTTATACGGCCGCGTCAATCCGTGCATTCTGTGATCGTATTGGTGTCACCCGTGCCGATAATTCGGTGGAAATGGCGATGCTGGAAAGTGCCATTCGGGATGACCTGAATGTGAATGCGCCACGTCGGATGGCGGTGCTGCATCCACTGAAGGTAGTGATTGAAAATTATCCCGAAGGCCAGACGGAAGAGCTGGATGTGGACAATCACCCGCAAAACGAGGCCATGGGCCAGCGTAAAATTCCTTTTGGGCGTGAAATCTATATTGATCGTGACGATTTCAAGGAGTCGGCAAACAAGAAATTCAAGCGCCTGGTTACCGGTGGTGAAGTGCGCCTGCGCAATGCCTATGTGATGCGCTGTGATGAGGTGATCAAGGATGAGCAGGGTGAGATTATCGAACTGCGTTGCAGCTACGATGCCGATACCCTGGGCGCCAACCCCGAGGGGCGTAAGGTCAAGGGTGTGATTCACTGGGTATCCGTAGCGCATGCCATTGAGGCCGAAGTACGCCTGTATGATCGCCTGTTCAGCCACCCGACACCGGATGATGCTAAGGACGGTGTGGATTACAAGACGCGGTTGAATCCTGAATCACTGCACACCCTGAGTTATTGTTACCTGGAGCCGGCACTGGCCGATGCAAGCGTCGACGATCATTTCCAGTTTGAGCGTGAAGGTTATTTTTGCCTGGACAGGACAAAGGTTGGTGACAAGCCGGTGTTTAACCGTACCGTGACCCTGCGTGATTCCTGGGCGAAGATCGAGGGGCAGGGCGATTAGGTTCCTGCCTCCCCGCAGTGGTGGCGAGGCAGGGGTTAATATTTTGTTAGGCCGGATTTCTCTTCAAACGACTAATTCCGGCAAGCCCCATCAGCCCTGTGCCGAACAACCAGATGGCAGCGGGTACAGGTACGGTTGATGTGGAAAAATCGACTGAGCCTGCCGCACCGGGCGTGCCGATATCTCCGCTACCATAAATCATCCCCATAGCCGTCGGCGTATAATTACCTTCATTCATGGGCAGGGATAGCAGTTCCATACTGCGTCCGGCCTCAGCAAAGTTGCCGCTGTAGTCCAGGCGCAGTAGTTCCGATAGGCCATCCGAAAATATAATCTGATCCATACTATTGGCCAGGGTGAAATTGCTGTAAACATAATCAAGGTTCAGTCCGCCATTTAAGCTGCTGTCACCGTTTCGCCCCAGTACAAAATATTGTCCCGGTGCAATGCCCAGTGGGCCGCTGCTGGCAATCGTGTGTTGATTGGAGCCGTCATCGGAGAGAATTAGTCCCTGCAGGTCGATGAAATCCGTGGTGGGGTTGAATAGCTCGAACCACTCACCATTACTATCAGTCACCTGTTGAGGGTTGGCCATAACTTCAGTAATGAGTAGATTGGCTATGCTGGCCGCCCTGGTTCCGGCTGCAAACAGGCTGCAGCAAAGGATGAGTAATAGCGTGAGATTTGGGTAGTGTCGCGAAGTATTTTTCATTTTATTTCCTTATGGTGGTTAGTGCGCACCCCTGCCTTCCACTGCCGATGCGTTGCCCCAACGGGCGTGTCAGAGGTTATAGGGCGGCTTTTCACAAGGCAATATGAAAAAATCCTGATTACTAAAGTAGGGTTGTGTCGTTTTTTTTATTTAAAAAAGTGGTGGTGTCTATTGACGGTGCCACCCAAGCTATATAAAATTCGCGCTCACTTAAACGAGAGATCGTATAGGTGAACAGCGTCCCCTTCGTCTAGAGGCCTAGGACACAGGGTTTTCATCTCTGCAACAGGGGTTCGACTCCCCTAGGGGACGCCACTATACTAAGCCGAAGCAGTAGCTTCGGCTTTTTTATGCCTGAAATTAGCGCAAATGAGATTATCCGGGTTTTGTATATAAGATATCCTTAATTTCATTAGCAATATATTTCTATACGCTATAAAATTGTGCAAATTTTTTATCCAATCTTTCGAAATGGGCGCACCGGCTAAGTCGGTGCACTCTTTTCTTGTGTCCTGCGGAGGCGATTTTGACTCAAAAAGCGCTGTTGGCGTTAGCAGATGGCAGCCTGTTCTGGGGTGAGTCCATAGGTGTTTCCGGTGATACTGTCGGCGAAGTGGTATTCAATACGGCTATGACAGGCTATCAGGAAATTCTCACTGATCCCTCTTATGCCCGCCAGGTGGTTACGCTAACTTATCCCCATATTGGTAATGTCGGCACCTGTGCTGGCGATGAAGAGTCAGATCAGGTCCACGCCGCAGGGCTGGTGATCCGTGATCTGCCCCTGGTGGCCAGTAACTGGCGCAGTGAAATGTCGCTGGCGGACTACCTGGCAAAACACAAGGTGGTTGCCATAGCCGAAATCGATACCCGTCGCCTCACCCGCATCCTGCGTGAAAAGGGTGCGCAGAGCGGTTGTATCATAGCGGCAGATGATATTGATGAAGCGGCGGCCATTGCCAAAGCACAGGCCTTTGCCGGCCTTAAGGGTATGGACCTGGCGCAGGAAGTGACCACCGATAAGCAGTACGAGTGGACCCAGGCCAGCTGGGATGTCACCAGCAACAGCCATCCACAAAAACAGCCGGTTGACCTGCCCTATCATGTTGTTGCCTACGATTACGGTATCAAGCGCAATATCCTCAATATGCTGGTGGATCGTGGCTGCCGCGTGACGGTCGTGCCGGCAAAAACAGCGGCAGCCGATGTACTGGCGATGTCGCCGAATGGTATCTTCCTCTCCAATGGGCCGGGTGATCCGGAGCCCTGCGACTATGCCATCAGCGCCATAAAAGAAATTTTAAACACCGATATACCCGTATTTGGCATCTGCCTGGGGCACCAGCTACTGGCCCTGTCCTGTGGCGCACAGACCGAAAAAATGAAATTTGGCCATCACGGCGCCAACCACCCGGTACAGGACCTCGATAGCCAGGGCGTGATGATCAGCAGCCAGAACCACGGGTTTGCGGTGGATGAAGCCAGCCTGCCGGATAACCTGGTCGCTACGCACCGTTCATTATTCGATGGCTCTTTGCAGGGTATACACCGTACCGATAAGCCGGCCTTCGGTTTCCAGGGGCACCCTGAAGCAAGTCCCGGGCCTCACGACGTATCGCCGGTGTTCGATCATTTTATTGAGTTGATTGAAAAGGCTTGAGAAGAAAACGCGAATAAACGCCAATAAACGCAAATGGAGTTGTGATTATGGTTCAGGAAACAAGACTTTCGGAAGACGTTATTCATTGTGCTTTCGAAGTGAGTAATCAATTAGGTGTTGGTTTTCTTGAATCGGTTTATGAAAATGCCCTGTGTATTGAACTGGCGAAGCAGGGTGTTGGTTTTCAGCAACAAAAGTCGTTACAGGTGCTTTATAAAGAACAGGTTGTCGGGCATTTTGTTACGGATTTGATTGTTGAAAATAAGCTTCTTGTCGAGCTGAAGACCGTGTCAGCCATTGCCATGAATCATAGGACTCAGGTGATGAATTACTTAAAGGCGACGGGCATTCAGGTTGGCCTGTTATTGAACTTCGGGACACCAAAATTGGGTGTCCAGCGTATTGTCTATCAATATGATGAGTCACAGATTATTTAATGGCATATAAAATAGCGTTCATTCGCGTTTATTTGCGTTTTATTTTGTTTTTAAAGGTAACACATGCCTAAACGTACCGACATAAACAGCATTCTTATCATTGGCGCCGGCCCTATCGTTATTGGCCAGGCCTGTGAATTTGACTATTCTGGCGCCCAGGCCTGTAAGGCGTTGCGCGAGGAGGGCTATAAGGTCATCCTGGTGAACTCCAATCCGGCCACCATCATGACCGATCCCGAGACCGCCGATGTGACCTACATCGAGCCGATCCACTGGAAGACCGTGGCGAATATTATCGCAAAGGAAAGGCCCGATGCCCTGCTGCCAACCATGGGTGGCCAGACCGCGCTCAACTGTGCACTGGACCTGGATCGTGAAGGGGTATTGAAAGAATTCGGCGTGGAGATGATTGGCGCCAGTAAAGAAGCCATCGACATGGCCGAGGACAGGGAAAAGTTCAAGATTGCGATGGAAGAGATCGGTCTGGACATGCCGCTGGCGGCGGTGGCACACAGCCTCGAAGAGGCGCACCAGGTACAGGCCATGGTTGGTTTCCCGACCATTATCCGCCCCTCATTCACCATGGGTGGCAGTGGTGGCGGTATTGCCTATAACCGTGAAGAATTTGAAGAAATCTGTAAGCGTGGCCTCGACCTGTCGCCGGTTAGCGAGCTGCTGATCGAAGAGTCCATCCTCGGCTGGAAAGAATACGAAATGGAAGTGGTGCGTGACCATAAGGACAACTGCATCATTATCTGTTCCATCGAAAATCTCGATCCTATGGGCATACATACCGGTGATTCGATCACCGTGGCACCGGCACAGACCCTGACCGACAAGGAATACCAGATCATGCGCGACGCCTCGCTGGCGGTATTGCGCAAGATCGGTGTCGATACAGGCGGTTCGAATGTGCAGTTTTCGGTGAACCCGAAAGATGGCCGTATGACCATCATCGAAATGAATCCCCGTGTTTCGCGTTCATCGGCACTGGCCTCCAAGGCCACCGGCTTCCCCATCGCCAAGGTGGCGGCAAAACTGGCAGTCGGTTACACCCTGGATGAATTGCGTAACGAGATTACCGGCGGCGCGACACCGGCCTCGTTCGAGCCCAGTATCGATTACGTCGTGACCAAGATTCCACGCTTTACCTTTGAAAAATTTGCCCAGGCAGAAAACCGCCTGACCACGCAGATGAAGTCCGTGGGTGAGGTGATGGCCATTGGCCGTACCCTGCAGGAATCGCTGCAGAAAGCACTGCGTGGCCTGGAAATTGGTGTCGATGGTTTCAGTGAGATCATCCCCGAGGATATGCCGCCAGAAGAAATCATGGCGACCATCCAGCAGGAAATCCAGCAGCCCGGCGCCGACCGTATCTGGTACCTGGCCGAGGCCTTCCGTCATGGCATGGATTGCGAACGTATCCAGCAGTTGACGCATATCGATCCCTGGTTCCTGGTACAGATACAGGAAATCATTACCCTGGAACAGGACCTGCGAAGCCGCAAGCTGGCCGATATTGGCAAGGATGAGCTGTTCCGTCTCAAGCGTAAGGGCTTTGCCGATAGCCGCATGGCCAGGTTGATGGGCGAATCCGAAGCCGCAGTGCGTGCGCATCGCCATGCGCTGGGTTTACGTCCCGTGTATAAGCGTGTTGATACCTGTGGCGCCGAGTTCTCCACATCAACGGCCTACATGTATTCTACCTATGAAGAGGAATGCGAGGCGGCACCCAGCAGCAAAGACAAAATTGTCGTGCTCGGTGGTGGCCCTAACCGTATCGGCCAGGGTATTGAATTTGATTACTGTTGTGTGCATGCAGCACTGGCAATGCGTGAAGATGGTTATGAAACCATCATGATTAACTGTAATCCGGAAACCGTATCCACCGATTATGATACCTCCGATCGCCTCTATTTCGAGCCCCTGACGCTGGAAGACGTGCTCGAAGTGATGGATAAAGAAAAGCCCAAAGGTGTGATTGTACAATATGGCGGCCAGACACCGCTGAAACTGGCGCGTGCGTTAGAAGCGGCCGGTGTGCCCATTATTGGTACCACGCCGGATCGTATTGACCTGGCCGAAGATCGTGAGCGCTTCCAGCAACTGATCCAGAAACTGGGGCAGAAGCAGCCGCCTAACCGTCTTGCCCGTAGTGCCGACGAGGCAGTGAAGGGTGCTAATGAAATTGGTTATCCGCTGGTGGTCCGTCCCTCCTATGTACTGGGTGGGCGTGCCATGGAAATCGTGCATAACGAAACCGACCTGGTGCATTACATGAAAACAGCGGTGCAGGTCTCGAATGATGCACCGGTGTTGCTGGATCGTTTTCTCGATGATGCAGTAGAAGTAGACGTGGATGCCATTTGTGATGGCACCGATGTACTTATTGGCAGCATCATGGAGCATATTGAACAGGCCGGCGTACACTCTGGTGACTCTGCCTGTTCATTGCCGCCCTACAGCTTATCAAAAGAGATCCAGGACAGGCTGCGTGCACAGACCCGTGAAATCGCGCTGGAAATGCAGGTCGTGGGCCTGATGAATATCCAGTTTGCGATCCAGGGTAACGAGATTTACATGCTCGAAGTTAATCCACGCGCCTCCCGCACCGTACCCTTTGTCTCCAAGGCCATAGGTGTGCCCCTGGCAAAGGTAGCGGCGCGCTGCATGGCCGGAGTGTCATTAAAAGAGCAGGGCATCACCGAAGAAGTGATCCCCGAATATTATTCAGTTAAAGAATCCGTGTTCCCCTTCGTCAAGTTCCCGGGTGTGGATCCCCTGCTGGGGCCAGAAATGAAATCCACCGGTGAAGTCATGGGTGTGGGCCGTACCTTTGGCGAGGCCTTTGGTAAGGCGCAGCTGGGCGCTGGTGTACAGTTACCGGAAAAAGGTCGTGTCTTTATCAGTGTACGCGAGCGTGATCAGGCTGCCGTGGTCGATGTGGCCAGGCAGTTAAAAGAACTGAACTTTGAGATCGTGGCAACACGGGGTACGGCCACGGTGCTGGAAGAAAATGGTGTCGACTGCAAGCTGGTGAACAAGGTCTATGAAGGCCGTCCGCATATTGTTGATATGATTAAGAATGATGAAATCGATCTCATCTTCAATACCACCGAGGGTAAAAAGGCCATTTCAGATTCCTTTACGATTCGTGCCGCCGCGCTACAGCACAAGGTGAGTTACACCACGACCCTGGCCGGTGCCAGGGCGACCTGTATGGCACTGCAATGTAAGGGTGATAATGAAGTGAATCGTCTGCAGGACTTACATCAGGAGATAGCACAGTGAACAAGGTTCCATTGACCGTACAGGGTGCAGATACGCTTCAGGCCGAATTAAAGAAGCTAAAAACGGAAGATCGTCCGCGGATTATCAACGCCATAGCCGTGGCCCGTGAACACGGTGATCTAAAAGAAAATGCGGAATACCACGCAGCGCGCGAGCAGCAGAGTTTCTGTGAAGGCCGTATCAAGGAAATAGAAGCCAAGTTGAGCAATGCGGTTATCATCGATGTAACCACGGTGAATGCCAATGGCAAGGTCGTATTCGGTGCCACCGTCGATTTGACCGATGAAGAGTCCGGCAAGGACATCACCTACCAGATCGTTGGTGAAGACGAGGCAGACATCAAGGTGAATAAAATTTCTGTCGGTTCCCCCATCGCCCGTGCCCTGATTGGCAAGGAAGAAGGGGATGTGGTGGAAGTACAGACACCGGGTGGTGTACGTAGTTTTGAGATTGTCGAAGTACGGTATATCTAAAAGAAGTCATTGGTCCAAAGCATAAATCAAAGGAATGATTATGAGGTTTGAGGATATGGATGTCTGGAAGTGGTCTTCTCGTTTGTCGGTAGAAATATATCGGCATCTTGTAGATTTGAAAGATTTTAGCTTCAAAGATCAGATTACCCGTTCTGGATTATCGATTCCAGGTAATATCGTGGAAGGTTTTGGGCGAGCAACGGACAAGGATAAACGTAATTTTTTGAACTATGCCAAGGGTTCGTGTGCAGAACTAAGAGCACAAATTTATATTGGTATAGAAATCGGTTATATTTCCAGTGTAGCTGGAAAAAACTGGATAAAAGAGACGAATGGCATATCAGCTATGTTGACCTCACTGATGAAGTATCTACGTTGCTGACTAACGACTTAAAACTGTATTTTCGGCTTCTCAGGATTCCTGCGAAACAGTGTTAATGTCTTGCCAATGGCCTGTACTTTTTCGGCCGCGGTGCGTTTGCAGAGCGTCTCTATCATTGCCTGTCTTGCTTCACGATCTTCCCCGGCAATTTTGATTTTAACCAGCTCGTGATAATTCAATGCAATTTCCAGCTCGTTTATCACGTTCTCTGTAATGCCATTTTGTCCTATGCTAACAACAGGGTTCAGCTTATGGGTCAGGCTGAGTAAATATTTTATCTGGGTTCTGGAAAGGGACATAATAATAGGCTCAAAAAAACAAGAGGCAGATTATATCATCTAGCCACAGTTAAAGGTATTGAAGAAAGTAATGGCGCGTAGTAAATCCAGTGGTCAATGGCTCAAAGAGCATTTTGATGATGAATACGTCAGGCGTTCCCAGCAGGACGGCTATCGTTCGCGTGCCGTGTATAAACTCGAAGAGATAGACCAGAAGGACCGTTTGCTTAAGCCGGGAATCACCGTGATTGACCTGGGCTCGGCCCCCGGCGGCTGGTCACAGTATGCGGCGCGCAAGCTCAAGGGGCAGGGGCGTATTATTGCGCTGGATATCCTGCCGATGGAGCCGCTGGAGCATGTTGAATTTATCCAGGGTGACTTTCTTGAAGACAGCGTGCTGGCTGAACTAGTGGAAACCCTGGGTGATTCACGTCCCGAGCTTGTAATTTCTGATATGGCCCCCAATATGAGTGGTATGCACGCGGTGGACATACCCCGCGCCGTCTACATGGCGGAGTTGGCACTGGATTTATCTTGCCAGGTATTGAAACCTGGCGGATGTTTACTGGTCAAATTGTTCCAGGGAGAGGGCTTTGATGAGTACCTGAAGCTGGTCAGGACGCGCTTTTCGGCGATTGTGATGCGTAAACCCAAGGCATCACGTAACCGTAGTCGTGAGGTGTACATGCTTGCAAAAGGTTTTAAGGCAGGCTGAGCCGTTTTTTTTGGCCTATGAAATACGTTAGTTGAACTGGTTTTTCGGGGATCAGTGTAGTAACGTCCAATTAATTGAAAGTAAATACCGGGGTGTTGTCTTGAACGACCTTGTTAAAAATGTAATTTTGTGGGGCGTGATAGCGCTCATTCTCCTCTCTGTGTTCAGTAATTTCTCACAGCGTGCTGTCAGCACTTCGGATATCGCCTATTCCGAGTTCATTGGCCAGGTCAAAGATGGCATGGTGAAACAGGTGACCATTTCTGGCAGGGAAATTATCGGTGAGACCACTAACCAGCGTGCCTTCAAGACCTACAGTCCTGAAACCGATAATCGCTCTATGATTGGTGATCTGCTGGAGAATAATGTCGAAATTGTTGCCCGTGCACCGGAGCAGCCTTCATTATTAATGAATATCTTTATTTCATGGTTCCCCTTCCTGTTGTTGATCGGTATCTGGATTTTCTTTATGCGCCAGATGCAGGGCGGTGGCGGTGGCCGTGGCGCCATGTCATTTGGCAAGAGCAAGGCACGCATGATGGGCGAGGACCAGATCAAGGTGACCTTTGCCGATGTTGCCGGTGTCGAGGAAGCCAAGGAAGAAGTCGGCGAGCTGGTCGAGTTCCTGCGTGATCCCGGCAAGTTCCAGAAGCTGGGTGGGCAGATTCCCCGTGGTGTACTCATGGTGGGTTCACCGGGTACCGGTAAAACCCTGCTGGCCAAGGCCATTGCCGGTGAGGCCAAGGTGCCTTTCTTTACCATCTCCGGTTCCGATTTTGTGGAAATGTTTGTCGGTGTCGGTGCCTCCCGGGTACGTGATATGTTTGAGCAGGGCAAAAAACATGCGCCCTGTATTATCTTTATCGATGAAATCGATGCAGTTGGCCGTCACCGTGGTGCCGGTTTAGGCGGTGGTCATGATGAGCGTGAACAGACCCTGAACCAGTTACTGGTCGAGATGGATGGCTTTGAGGGTAATGAGGGTGTAATCGTGATTGCTGCGACCAACCGCCCTGACGTACTGGATCCCGCCCTGTTACGCCCCGGTCGCTTTGACCGCCAGGTCGTGGTGCCGCTGCCGGATGTACGTGGCCGTGAACAGATCCTCAAGGTCCATATGCGTAAGGTGCCTGCAGCGGATGACGTGAAAACGTCATTGATTGCCCGTGGTACCCCTGGTTTTTCAGGTGCTGACCTGGCCAACCTGGTGAATGAGGCAGCCCTGTTTGCTGCCCGTGAAAATTCAAAAGACGTGCAGATGCAGCATTTTGAGCGCGCCAAGGACAAGATCATGATGGGTGCCGAGCGCAAGTCCATGGTGATGTCCGATGACGAGAAAAAACTTACTGCTTACCATGAGGCGGGTCATGCCATTGTCGGCCGCCTGGTGCCGGATCATGACCCTGTCTATAAGGTGAGTATTATTCCACGTGGACGGGCGCTGGGTGTCACCATGTTCCTGCCGACCGAAGATCGTTACAGTTACAGTAAGCGTCGTCTCGAAAGCCAGATCTCCAGCCTGTTTGGTGGCCGTATCGCCGAAGAGCTGATTTTCGGTTCAGACAGTGTTACCACCGGTGCATCCAATGATATTGAGCGGGCTACGGATATCGCACGTAATATGGTGACCAAGTGGGGTCTTTCCGAAAAGCTGGGGCCCTTAACCTACAGTGAGGACGAAGGTGAGGTTTTCCTTGGGCGTTCCGTGACCAAGCACAAGAACATGGCCGACGATACCGCGCGCGTTATCGATGAAGAGATCCGCGACGTGGTGGATCGTAACTATGTTCGCTCACACACTATCCTGACTGAGCACCTGGATATCCTGCACAAGATGGCCGATGCGCTGATCAAATATGAAACCATCGATACGGATCAGATTGATCAGTTGATGGATGGCAAGGAGCCTTCACCACCCAAAGACTGGGATGATAATGGTGGTTCAGGGGTGGAGGCCGAGCCGGAGAAAAAAGTCAGCGAAGGCAAGGCAGACGGTCCAATTGGTGGTCCTGCCAGTTTGCACTAATCTGATTACCGATGAATGACACAAGGCCCTGGCTACACTCGCCGGGGTTTTGTTTTTTTGAGGTGACTATTTAATAAAAAGAAAACGCGAATGAACGCAAACAACGCAAATAAAAAACAATATTAAATTAGCATTTATATACGCTCGTCATCCTGAGAAAAACGTTAAATGATGGATAGCCAGATCCTACGGCTTCGAACAGAATGACAATAAAAACATCTATCTTTATTTGTGCATATTTGCGTTTTCTTTTTTAATAGGGTTTAACTGGGCATTCGTTTGATTCTGCCCCGATAATGATCAATAGATAGATTCTTATGAGTGATTTACTAAGCCTGTTATCTACCCGTCGACCACTGGTGATGGGGATACTCAATACCACGCCGGATTCATTTTCTGATGGTGGCCTGCATGCGACATCGGCCAGCGCCTTTGACTGTGCGATGAAAATGATCCAGCAGGGTGCCGATATTATAGATGTGGGCGGTGAGTCAACACGCCCGGGTGCTGCGGCCGTTTCCGTGAAGGAAGAATTGAACCGGGTGCTGCCGGTAATCCAGTCGATCCGCCAGGCATCCGATGTCGTGATATCCATCGATACCAGTAAACCCGAGGTGATGCGTGAAGCCATCGCCTCGGGGGCGAGCTGTGTGAATGACGTGAATGCATTGCGGGCCGAGGGTGCACTGGATGCCTGTGCAGGTCAGGATGTACCCGTATGCCTGATGCACATGCAGGGCGAGCCGAGAACCATGCAGCAGCAGCCGCAGTATGGCAATGTGGTTGATGAGGTAAAGTCCTTTTTGCAGCAGCGTGTAGAGTGCTGCATCCAGGCCGGTATTCGCAGGGAGCAGATTATCATTGATCCCGGCTTTGGTTTTGGCAAGACCCTGCAGCATAATTTATTATTATTGAAGCACCTGGACCAGTTCGTTGCCATGGGTCTGCCCGTACTGGTGGGCCTGTCCCGAAAATCCATGCTGGGTGCGATTACCGGTGAGGAAGTTGACCAGCGTATATATGCCAGTGTGGCGGCAGCGGTAGTGGCCCGGGCAAAGGGTGCGGCAATTTTCAGGGTGCATGATGTGAAGGCCACGGTCGATGCATTGAAAGTAGCGCAGGCTGTGATTGATGTTGATTAATCGTTTATACTCGCCGCAATTAAAAGAAGACAAGTTGTAGTTATGGCAAAAAAATATTTTGGAACGGATGGTATCCGGGGGCGCGTTGGCCAGGGGCAGATGACGGCTGATGCGGTATTGAAACTGGGCTGGGCCGTAGGTCGGGTGCTTGCCAGCAAGGGCAACAGTCGGGTCGTTATAGGCAAGGATACGCGAATTTCCGGTTACATGTTTGAATCGGCGCTGGAGGCAGGTCTTTCCGCAGCGGGTATCGATGTGCGCCTGTTGGGTCCTATGCCAACACCGGGTATTGCCTACCTGACCCGGACCCTGCGTGCCTCGGCAGGCATAGTTATCAGTGCCTCGCATAATCCCTTTTATGATAATGGTCTCAAGTTTTTCTCTGCCGAGGGTACCAAGCTGCCCGATGAGATCGAGGATGAAATCGAGGCTATGTTTGAAGCCCCCATGGAAACCGTTGAATCGGCGCTACTGGGCAAGGCGGGTCGTGTGGACGATGCCTCGGGTCGTTACATCGAGGCCTGCAAGGCAACGATACCGATCGGTACCAAGTTTAGTGGGCAGAAGGTGGTGCTGGATTGCGCCAATGGCGCCACCTATCACATCGCCCCGAGCGTCTTTACGGAGCTGGGGGCGAGGGTGATTACCCTGGGCAACACCCCTGACGGGCTGAACATTAACCAGGCCTGTGGTTCGACGCACCCGGAAAAGCTGGTGCAGACGGTACTGGAAAACCAGGCAGATATAGGTATTGCCTTTGATGGCGATGGTGATCGTGTATTGATGGTGGATCACACCGGGCGAGTTATCGATGGTGATGAGATTCTTTATATTATTGCCAGGGCACGGCTTGCCGAGGGTATGCCGCTTAAGGGTGTGGTCGGAACACTCATGAGTAACATGGGTTTTGAGCTGGCTATAAAGGCTTTAGGGCTCGATTTTGCCCGTGCCAATGTGGGCGATCGTTATGTGCTGGAGTGCTTGAAGGAAAAAGGCTGGTGCCTGGGTGGTGAGAACTCGGGCCATATCATCTGTCTGGATAAAACCACGACCGGTGATGGCATTGTATCGGCGTTGCAGGTGATGGCCTACCTGGCCCAGTCTGAACAGACCCTGGCGCAGGCCCTTGAAGGCTTAAGCATGTTTCCCCAGGTCCTGATTAATGTCAGCCTGCCAGCTGGCGCCGACCCCATGAGTGATGCATCGGTGCAGGCCGCAGTGGATGCGGTAGACGTTAAGCTGGCCGGTCGTGGCCGGGTGTTGCTTAGGGCCTCGGGTACCGAACCGCTGATACGCGTCATGGTCGAGGGTGAGGATGAACAGCAGGTCACGCGTTATGCGCAACAGATCGCTGATGCTGTAAAAGATAGTTATTAGTCATTAGTCATCAGTCGGAAGTCAGAAACCATCATCCTGATCTAAGCAATAGGCTGGTGGAAGGTGCTTTTAAAAGTCATAAGTCGTAAGAATCGCTTCTTCTTTTCTTTTGACTTAGGACTTACGACTAAAGACTTACGACTTGCTTCTTGTTCTTCAGCCCATTAAACTGTGCCCCCTTTAGAATAGTCGTCTCGGAGAATCAGGTCTATGCGTCAGCCAATGGTAGCCGGTAACTGGAAAATGAATGGTTCCAGTGACTCAGTCAAAGAATTAATGGCAGGTATCAAAGCCGGTATGGATTCGGTTAAAAATACCGAAGTTGTTGTCTGTCCCCCTGCGGTGTATATCCCTCGCGTTGTTGGTGCAGCGGCCGACTCTGGAATTAATGTCGGTTCACAGAATATCTGTGACCAGGATAGGGGTGCCTTTACCGGTGAGATTTCAGGCGAGATGCTGAATGATGTGGGTTGTGGCTATGCCATTATTGGTCATTCCGAGCGCCGTAGCCTGTATGGTGAAACAGATGAGCTGGTAGCAAAGCGATTTGCAGCCGCCCGTCGTAACGGTATTAAACCCATTTTCTGTATTGGTGAGACCCTGGAAGAACGCGAGCAGGGTATAACCAATGACGTGTGTTCACGCCAGATCGATGCCGTAATTGCGCTGGAAGGTGTAGACGCACTGGCCGATGGCGTTATCGCCTATGAACCTGTCTGGGCAATTGGTACCGGTAAAACGGCTTCACCTGAGCAGGCCCAGGAAGTACATGCCTTTATCCGCGAGAAAATCCGCGGCCTGAATGCGGATGTGGCCGATGGCCTGCGTATTCTTTATGGTGGTAGCATGAATGCGGCCAATGCGGCAGAGCTTATTGGGCAGCCGGATATTGATGGTGGCCTGATTGGTGGTGCATCATTGAAAGCCGAAGATTTTTTGACAATCTGCCGTGCTGGTGGATAAGGATTCACATACGTGGAAACAATTATTTTAGTAGTGCATGTGCTGTTATCGCTGGCCATTATTGGCCTGGTGATGTTGCAGCGTGGCAAAGGCGCTGAAGCCGGTGCGGCCCTGGGTGGCGGCGGCGGTGGTGCGTCGGGCTCTGTCTTTGGCGCCTCGGGTGCGGCCAATTTCCTGAGTCGTTCGACAGCGATCCTGGCGACGGCCTTTTTTGCAAGTAGTCTCTCCCTGGCCTATCTGGCATCACACCGTGATGTGGCTGATGCCGCGGGCAGTTCGGTGATCAAGACCGAGACCGTTATTGAGCAGGGTGAGCCAGCACCAATGAGTGATGTGCCCTCTGCTGATCCAGCATCGACACTGTCTTCCGACGTGCCTGCGGCTGATCCAGCATCAGCGCCATCTTCGGATGTGCCGGCTGCTGAATAATGCCTCACCGGCGAGAGTAGTTACTCTGTCGTTAATGCATTGCGTTGTGATTGTATATTTGCCGATGTGGTGAAATTGGTAGACACGCCATCTTGAGGGGGTGGTGGGGAGACCCGTGCCGGTTCGACTCCGGCCATCGGCACCATCTTGTAGAAGCAGGTAGTTAATACCTGCTTTTTTTTGGCCAGATTCCTATGTCATGGGCAAAAAAATAAATGAATTAATCGTCCCAACACTTGAGCTTCATCAATGGTTTCTAATATAGGTTCTTTACACTTGTAATCGAGATTGAGTCGGTTAGTATAAAGCCCACTTATATAGTGATTCAGATATTATGTGCTGACATGGGGCTCGTTTTTTAATACAGTCCTGACTACTAATGATAAATAAGAGCTTGCCATGCCGATTCGGTCTGGGAGAAAAAAATAAATGCTCGAAAACTATTTGCCTGTCCTGATTTTCATGTGTGTCGGTCTGATTACCGGCCTGGTTATGATCCTTCTTGGTGGTTTTATACTGGCACCCAGAAAACCCAATGCAGAAAAAAATTCGCCTTATGAATGCGGTTTCGAGGCCTTCGAAGATGCGCGTCTGAAATTTGATATCCGTTATTACCTGGTCGCAATCCTGTTCATTATTTTTGATCTGGAAATCGCCTTCCTGTTTCCCTGGGCCATAGTGCTGGAAGATATTGGTATCTTCGGTATTACTGCCATGGGCATATTCCTTGGTATCCTGGTGATTGGCTTTATTTATGAGTGGAAGAAAGGGGCTCTAGAATGGGAATAGAAGGCGTTTTTGAAAAGGGCTTTGTCACCACCGGTATGGATGGCCTGATCAACTGGGCGCGTACCGGTTCCATGTGGCCGATGACCTTTGGCCTTGCCTGTTGCGCCGTGGAAATGATGCAGGCCGGCGCATCCCGTTATGACCTGGATCGATTCGGTATCGTTTTTCGTGGTAGTCCCCGCCAGTCTGACGTGATGATTGTTGCCGGTACCCTGACCAATAAAATGGCGCCCGCACTGCGCAAGGTCTATGACCAGATGGCCGAGCCGCGCTGGGTCATCTCCATGGGCTCCTGTGCCAATGGTGGTGGTTATTACCATTACTCCTATTCAGTGGTGCGTGGTTGTGATCGTATCGTGCCGGTCGATATTTATATACCCGGTTGTCCGCCCACGGCCGAAGCATTGATCTATGGCATTCTCCAGTTACAGAATAAAATTAAACGCACCTGTACCATCGCGCGTTAGCGGTTACGGGTCGAGATAAATAATGGCAAATAAAGCACAGCAATTATCAGATACCCTGGCGCAGGTCTTCACTGGCCAGTTGCAATCCAATCGTATTGATGTGGGCGAAGTGACCATCGAGGTCGCGGCAGAGCATTACTATGAGGTCTGCCTGAAGCTCAGGGACGATGCCCGTTTCGGCTTTGAGCAGCTCATCGATTTGTGTGGTGTTGATTATTCTGAATACGGCCAGGTTGAATGGGCGACAGAGAAAAGTTCTACCACTGGCTTTAGCCGTGGTGTGGATTCTGCCGGGCATGGGCGCCTGCAGTTTGGAGACGAGACGGTTGCCAAAAATACCAGTCGTCCACGTTTTGCCGCTGTAGCGCATTTGTTGTCGGTGAAAAATAATCAGCGTTTGCGTGTGCGCGTGTTTGCAGAAGATGAGGCCATGCCTGTCGTGCCTTCTGTTTCAGATATATGGAGCGTCACCAACTGGTTCGAACGCGAGGCCTTTGACCTGTTCGGTATCCACTTCGAGGGGCATCCCGATCTCCGACGCATCCTCACGGATTATGGTTTTGTGGGTCACCCCTTCCGCAAAGATTTCCCCCTGTCCGGTCATGTTGAAATGCGTTATGACCCCGGCCAGGGCCGTGTTATTTATGAGCCGGTCAGTATCGAGCCTCGTGTACTGGTGCCCCGCGTGATTCGTGAAGACAATCGTTACCTGGATCCTGACACAACAGAGGGTGCAGCAGATGCCTGAAATTCGTAATTACACCCTTAACTTTGGCCCACAGCATCCCGCCGCACATGGTGTGTTGCGCATGATCCTGGAAATGGATGGCGAAGTCGTGCAGCGTGCTGATCCACATATTGGCCTGTTGCACCGTGCCACTGAAAAACTGGCCGAGTCCAAGCCCTATAACCAGAGCATCGGTTACATGGATCGCCTCGATTACGTCTCCATGATGTGTAACGAACACGGTTATCTGCTGGCAATGGAAAAATTGCTGGGAATAGAAGTGCCACAACGTGCACAGTATATCCGTGTCATGTTCGACGAAATCACGCGCCTGCTAAATCACCTGTTATGGATCGGTGCCCATGGCCTGGATGTCGGCGCCATGACCATGTTCCTCTATGCCTTCCGTGAGCGTGAAGATTTAATGGATATGTATGAGGCCGTATCAGGCGCACGTTTGCACGCGACCTATTATCGCCCCGGCGGTGTCGCACGCGACCTGCCCGATAGCATGCCGCAATACAGGGCCTCCAAGTGGCACAGTAAAAAAGAAGTCGATAAGCTGAATGATAACCGTAGCGGTTCATTGCTGGACTTTATCGAAGATTTCACAGCACGCTTCCCGACTTATGTCGATGAATACGAAACCCTGTTAACCGATAACCGTATCTGGAAGCAGCGACTGGTCGATATCGGCATAGTCACGCCAGAGCGTGCCCTGCAATTAGGTTTTACCGGCCCGATGCTGCGTGGTTCAGGAATCGAATGGGACCTGCGTAAGAAGCAGCCCTATGAAGTCTACGACAAGATGGACTTCGATATCCCCGTGGGTACCAATGGCGATAGCTATGATCGTTACCTGATCCGCATGGAAGAGATGCGCCAGTCCAATCGTATTATTAAACAGTGTGTTGACTGGCTGCGTGTCAATGATGGCCCCATCCAGACAGAAGATCACAAGGTGTGCCCGCCGAAACGTGAAGCGATGAAGGCGGACATGGAATCACTGATTCATCATTTTAAATTATTTACCGAAGGTTTTTGCCTGCCCGAGGGTGAGGCCTATGGTGCGGTTGAGCATCCCAAGGGCGAGTTTGGCGTTTATCTTATTTCAGATGGCGCCAACAAACCTTACCGACTGAAAATACGGGCACCGGGCTTTGCGCATTTATCATCCATTAATGAGATGACGCGTGGGCATATGTTATCCGATGTGGTGGCCGTGATCGGTACGCAGGATATCGTTTTCGGTGAAATAGACAGGTAATGGCGGATAGAGCATGACTGATACCAACACAATATTATCTGCACATACACGCGAAGAAATCGATGAGTGGATAACGCGTTATCCGGCCGAACAGAAAAAGTCGGCATTGCTTGCGGCACTACGTGCGGCACAGCACCAGAACAACGGCTACCTGACCACAGAATTAATGGATGCGGTGGCCGATTACCTGGCACTGACAAAGATCGAAGTTTACGAGGTGGCCAGTTTTTATTCGATGTATGAACTGAATCCGGTAGCACGTCACAATGTCGCGGTATGCACCAATGTCTGCTGCATGTTGATGGGCTCGGATACCATCGTTGATCATCTCGAGAAAAAACTGGATATCAAACTGGGCGAAAGCACAGCCGATGGCCGTATTTATCTTAAAGTAGAAGAAGAGTGTCTCGCTGCCTGTGCCGGTGGCCCGATGATGCAGGTCAACCATAAATATTACACTGATCTCACGCCCGAAAAGGTCGATGAGATTATTGACGCGCTGGAGTAAGGTAAGCATGGCGAACGAAGTCTGCTACGCAACATTACAGTTTGAAGACCAGCCCTGGTCCTATGAAAATTATTTGAAGGTGGGCGGTTATCAGGCGTGGAAAAAAATCCTGGATGAAAAGATTCCACCAGAAGATGTTATCGAAATAGTTAAGGCCTCCGGTCTACGTGGCCGTGGCGGTGCGGGTTTTCCTACCGGTCTAAAGTGGAGCTTTATGCCGCGTAATGCGCCGGTGCAGAAATACATCGTGTGTAATTCCGATGAGTCTGAACCCGGTACCTGTAAAGATCGCGATATTCTACGCTTTAATCCCCATGCGTTGGTCGAAGGTATGATCATAGCCGGTTACTGTATCGGCGCCACGGTCGGTTACAACTACATGCGTGGCGAATTTATGGATGAGCCCTACCTGCATTTTGAGCAGGCCGTAAAAGAGGCCTACGAAAAAGGTTACCTGGGCAAAAATATTTCGGGTTCCGGTGTCGATTTTGATCTCTACCCTTCACTCGGTGCCGGTGCCTATATCTGTGGCGAAGAAACGGCCCTGCTCGAATCACTGGAGGGCAAAAAAGGCCAGCCACGATTCAAGCCACCTTTCCCTGCCAATGTCGGTTTATACGGCAAACCCACCACCATTAATAATACCGAGTCACTCGCATCAGTGCCCAGCATTGTACGTAATGGTGGCGAATGGTTTGCCAAACTCGGTGTTGAAAATGCCGGGGGTGTTAAATGCTTTTCGGTTTCCGGTCACGTTAACAAGCCGGGCAATTTTGAAATCAATATGGGTACACCATTTAAGGACCTGCTGGAGATGGCGGGTGGTGTAAAAGACGGGCGCAAATTAAAAGCGGTTATACCTGGCGGTTCTTCGGTACCCGTGGTGCCGGCGGATATCATGATGGACTGCACCATGGATTACGACTCCATTACCAAAGCCGGTTCGATGCTGGGTTCGGGCGCGTTGATCGTGATGGATGAAACCACCGATATGGTAAAAGTATTGCATCGTTTGTCCCGCTTTTATTTTTCGGAATCCTGTGGCCAGTGTACGCCCTGTCGCGAAGGTACCGGCTGGTTATACCGGATGCTGACACGCATCGTTGAAGGCAAGGGCCTACCGGAGGATCTGGATAAGCTGGATGACGTGGCCAGCAAGATCGAAGGTCGCACTATTTGTGCACTGGGTGATGCTGCGGCAATGCCCGTTAGAAGTTTTGTGAAACATTATCGTGAAGAATTCGAATATTACATTGAACACAAACGCAGCATGGTAGAGGCTTAACCCGGAACTCCCGGTTGACCGCACCGAGATTTTATTTTGAGTAAGTCGAAAATATGACAAAAACAGATTTTACAATAGTTCATGAAAGCTACAGCATGCATAGCAGCCCTATCTGCTCGTCTGACTATGCAAAAAAATGCGTCAATGGAGCGGCCATTAACTTATCTTTTTGCTACGCCAGCCAAGCAGATAGAACTACTCTGCAAGCTGTCCAACCAGGAGTTACGGGTTAAATGACTGAAGAGCTGGTCACATTTACAGTTAATGGTCAGGAGCTTAAGGCGCCTAAGGGTTCGATGCTGATCAAGGCAACGGATGCGGCTGATATTCGTATACCGCGTTTTTGTTATCACGACAAATTATCCGTCGCTGCCAGTTGCCGCATGTGCCTGGTGGATGTGGAAAAGGCGCCCAAGCCCATGCCCGCCTGTGCTACACCGGTGATGGAAGGCATGGTGGTGCAGACCCGTTCGCCACGCGCCATTGCCGCACAAAAATCCGTAATGGAATTCCTGCTGATTAACCACCCACTGGATTGCCCGATCTGTGACCAGGGCGGCGAGTGTGAGTTACAGGATGTCGCCATGGGTTATGGTGGTGATGTCTCGCAGTACAGCGATATCAAACGCGTCGTCTTCGATAAAGATATAGGCCCGCTGATTGCAACCGAACTCACGCGTTGTATTCAATGTACCCGTTGTGTGCGTTTCGGTGAAGAAATTGCCGGCATGCGTGAGCTGGGCGCCACCGACCGAGGCGACCGCCTGGTGATCGGCACCTTTATCGAAAAGAGTGTCGATTCAGAGATGTCGGGCAATGCAATTGACGTCTGTCCAGTTGGTGCCCTAACGGCCAAGCCCTCGCGTTTTTCTGCGCGAGCCTGGGAGATGATGCAGCATCCCGGTATTGCGCCGCATGATGCGGTGGGATCGAATGTCTTTATCCATACTATTCACGGTAAAGTGTTACGTGTCGTACCACGTGATAACGAGGCGATCAATGAAGTCTGGATATCGGATCGTGACCGCTTCAGTTACCAGGGGCTGTATGCAGAGGATCGCCTCGCCGTGCCCATGGTTAAGCAGGGGCACGAATGGGTAGAGTCCGACTGGGATAATGCATTACAGCTCGCCGTTGAAGGCCTGCAGGCCATAGTAAAAAATGATTCGGCCAAACAACTGGGTGCCTGGACGTCACCGAGTGCCACCCTCGAAGAACAGTATCTGTTGCAGAAATTAATGCGCGCCATGGGCAGCGGTAATATTGATCACCGCTTACGCCAGGCCGATTTTTCTGACCAGGATGCAGCGCCGGTGATGCCCTGGTTAGGCCAGAGCATTGAAAATATTGAGGCACTCGATGCCGCACTACTGGTTGGTTCGCATGTGCGAAAAGACCAGCCCATGATTGCGCACCGTTTGCGCAAGGCCGCCATCCATAACAAGGCCGCGATTAGTTTTATCAATCCACGCCGTTTCGACTGGCACTTCCCGGTCGCCCATGAGTGTGCCACGGATATGCTGGCTGATCTTGCGGCGGTTGCCAAAGCGGCTTTTGAGCTGGCCTCGACCCCGGTACCCGCACACCTGGCCGATGTGGTTAATGCAGCCGCTGTCAATGATACACACAGGCAGCTTGCCAGTGATTTACAGCAGGCTGAAAATAGCAGCGTCATGCTCGGTGATATGGCACATCACCATCCCCAGTTTGCAGCAATACGTAAGCTGGCCGATGCCCTTGCAAAACAGACCGCTAGCCATCTCGCTTATCTGAGCGAGGGTGCAAACAGTGGCGGTGCCTGGTTGGCCGGTGCGGTTCCCCATCGTGGTGTGGCCGGCTCCGATGCTATTAAGGGTATGACGTTCGGCGAGATGCTGGCGAATCCATGCCGCGCTCTGATCACTTTAAATATCGAACCCGAATATGATGCGCTGCACGGTGCCGATGCGCTGGCCGCGGCAAAACGCGCCGATTTCGTGGTCGCCATCAGCAGTTATGTTACCGACAATATAAAAAGTTATGCGGATGTCATTTTACCGCTGGCGATGTTTACCGAAACCTCCGGCACCTATGTCAATGCAGAGGGTGTATGGCAGGGTTTCAAGGGTGCGTCAGTTGCCGTCGGTGAATCACGGCCCGGCTGGAAAATATTACGTGTCATGGGCAACCTGCTGGACCTGGATGGTTTTGATTATGTCTCCAGTGAAGATGTCAAAGATGAACTGAAGCAGCAGTGCCAGGATATCCAGTTAAATAACAGTGTTGAATGTACCCAGCCGGTGCAGGTGGCAAAGACCACGGGCCTGCAGCGTATTGGTGATGTGCCCCTGTACGCGGTTGATGCCCTGGTGCGGCGTGCAACCCAGCTACAGAAAACCACCGATGCACAACAGAATGCGGCACGGATTAATGCCAGGCAGGCCACAGCATCCGGTGTTGCAGATTCCGACAAGGTCAAAGTAAAACAGGGTGAGGTTCATAGTTACCTCAAGCTGATTATCGATGAGGCTATTCCCGATAATTGCGTCTGGGTATCTGCTGCCGTGCATGACACGCTTTCACTGGGTCCTGTATTTGGCACCATTGAACTGGAGAAGGTGTAGGCATGATTGAATCGATGATGAGTTTTGTAATGCCAATCTGGGAATGGTTGCCCATGTGGATCCAGGTGCTGGTAACGAACGTATTCTTTATCGTTATTATCATGGTGCCGCTGATGTTGTCGGTGGCCTATGTGACCTATGCCGAACGCAAGATTATTGGTTACATGCAGGTGCGTATTGGCCCTAACCGCGTCGGGCCCCGCGGCTGGTTACAGCCCATCGCCGATGCCGTGAAATTGATGTTCAAGGAAATTATTATTCCCACGAACTCAAACCGGTTCCTGTTTCTGTTTGCACCGATGTTATCCATGGGGCCTGCACTGGCCGCATGGGCGGTTATTCCCTTTGCCGATAATATACAGCTGGCCGACGTGAATGCGGGCCTGCTCTACATACTGGCAATGACATCCATGGGTGTCTATGGCGTTATCATCGCGGGCTGGGCATCGAATTCAAAATATGCCATGTTGGGTGCGCTGCGTTCAGCGGCACAGGTGGTTGCCTACGAAATTGCCATGGGTTTTGCGCTGGTTGGTGTGCTCATGGCCGGTGGTAGTCTCAACCTGGGTGACATTATTGATAAGCAGGCCGGTGGTTTCTTTAACTGGTTCTGGTTGCCATTATTACCCCTGATGGTGGTGTATTTTATTTCCGGTGTTGCAGAAACTAATCGTGCCCCCTTCGACGTAGCGGAAGGTGAATCGGAAATTGTTGCCGGTTTCCACGTAGACTATTCCGGTATGGCCTTCGCTGTATTCTTCCTTGCCGAGTATGCCAATATCATCATGATTGCGGCGCTCACATCGCTGCTGTTCTTTGGTGGCTGGATGTCACCCTTCGGTAGCTATGCCGATGTGCCCTTACTGGGTAATGGTTTCCACTGGTTTGTTATCAAGACCATGTTTTTTATCTACATGTTCTTATGGATTCGTGCGACCTTCCCGCGTTATCGCTATGACCAGATCATGCGCCTGGGATGGAAAGTCTTTATTCCCGTCACCATCGTCTGGATTTTTGTTGAAGCAGTCATGGCAGTGATGCAGATCGGACCATGGGCGGTGTAGGAGAGACTATGAAATTATTAAAGCACTACATCAAAAGTTTTCTCTTCCTTGAATTACTCAAGGGGATGAGCGTAACCGGTCGTTACCTGTTCGCGAGAAAAATCACGGTACAGTATCCGGAAGAAAAAACCCCCATGTCGCCACGTTTTCGTGGCCTGCATGCACAGCGTCGCTATGCCAATGGTGAAGAGCGTTGTATTGCCTGTAAGTTATGTGAGGCAGTTTGTCCCGCGCTGGCGATTACCATCGATGTGACCGAACGTGATGACGGTACACGCCGTACATCACGTTACGACATCGACCTGTTTAAATGTATTTATTGCGGTTTCTGTGAAGAGGCCTGCCCGGTGGATGCCATCGTGGAAACAGAAATTTTTGAATACCACTTCGAGAATCGTGGTGAAAATATTATGACCAAGGACAAGCTGCTTGCGATTGGTGATAAATACGAAGTACAGATTGCTGCCGCCAAGGCAGCCGATGCACCCTATCGATAGGACAGAACAACATGAGTTTTACTGAAATCGTCTTTTATGCCTTTTCTGCCATCATGGTAGTTGCTGCATTGGGCGTGATAAGCGCACGTAACCCGGTGCATTCGGCGTTGTCACTGGTGCTGACCTTTTTTGCAACCGCAGCCATCTGGATGCTGCTGGAAGCGGAGTTCCTGGCGATCACCCTGGTACTGGTTTATGTCGGTGCGGTGATGGTGCTGTTCCTCTTCGTGGTGATGATGCTGGATATCAATATCACCCAAATGCGCGCGGGTTTTATGCGATTTTTACCCTTTGGTATCCTCGTCGCTTTAATCCTGGCGGTACAGATGATCCTCGTGGTTGGCCCGGCAAACTTTGGGCTCGATGTGGCGGGCTTTGCATCACCGGTAGAACATGCAGCCGATTACAGTAATACCAAAGAACTGGGCAGGGTGCTCTATACAGACTATGTGTTCCCGTTTGAAATTGCAGCAGTGATCCTGCTGGTAGCGATTGTCGCTGCTATTTCACTGACCATGCGTCGACGACCACAGACAAAATATCAGACACCGGGTAAACAGGTCATGGTGAAAAAAGAAGACCGTCTACGTATTATCAAGATGCAGACAGAGGAGAAACAATAATGATTCCACTGTCGAGTTACCTGATCCTGGCGGCGATTATGTTTGCCATAAGTGTTGCGGGTATTTTTATTAATCGTAAAAATATTATTATTTTGCTGATGTGTATCGAGCTGATGCTGCTGGCGGTGAATATTAATTTCATTGCCTTCTCGCATTTCCTTGGTGATAGTGCAGGGCAGGTGTTTGTTTTCTTTATACTGACCGTGGCGGCGGCGGAAGCGGCCATAGGTCTGGCAATACTGGTAGTGCTGTTCCGTAATCGCGGCACAATTAATGTATCTGAACTGGATACGATGAAGGGCTGATTATGGAAAATATCTATTTATCAATTCCACTCGCCTCTCTATTCGGCGCTATCCTCGCCGGTTTCCTGGGCAAGCAGATAGGTCGTTCCGGCGCACATATCGTCACCATCGCCGGTGTTGCGGTATCATTTATCCTCTCG
>JAOUMO010000255.1 GCA_029881425.1 Gammaproteobacteria bacterium | reverse complement strand
GTTGCTGGCCAAAAATCTTTATCGGCTTAATTGATCTCTGTTTGTTTATAAAAATATAAATATCGGTAGAATCACCCTGCAAACAGGTATGGGTGATTAATTAATGGCTGATTCATCGACGGGCCTCCTGGTCCGGGATCTAGCATGTACACGGGGTTATAGAGAGCTGTTCACGGGGCTTGGCTTTCAGCTTGAGCCGGGACAGGTGTTGCGTGTGGAAGGTGAAAATGGCAGTGGCAAGACCAGCCTGTTGCGCATTCTTGCGGGTCTGGCGCAGCAGGAATCCGGTGATGTGCAGTGGAACCAGCTGCCCATCAGGCATGCCGATAGCTGCTATTTTCAGGATATGCTGTATCTGGGGCATAAGGCGGGCATTAAATATGAGCTGAGTCCGGTGGAAAACCTGTGTATGGCCAGGGCACTATTTGGCAGCCGAGAGCAGGATGGTATAGAAGAGGCCCTGTACCAGGTGGGTCTTTACGGTTTTGAAGATATTCCGGCCGCTTTTTTATCGGCGGGCCAGAAACGCCGGGTTGCCCTGGCGCAGTTGTTACTCACCCATGCAAAACTGTGGATCCTCGATGAGCCCTATACTTCGCTGGATGTGGCCGCCGTGGGTTTTCTCGAAGAGCTGTTTAGCCAGCATGTTGCAGCAGGGGGCATGTTGATCATTACCTCCCATCAGCCGGTGGCCGTCAAGGGCAGCCATTTTCGGCGCCTGATACTGCCGGCTACCGAGCTGGAAGAGGTAGCATGATGCAGGCAAAGCTATCCACCGCCTTCTGGGCCCTGTTAAAGCGTGATTTGCAACTGGCCTACCGCCATCGCAATGAATTACTCAACCCACTGTTCTTTTTTATCCTGGTGGTAATGCTATTTCCTTTGGGGACCAACCCGGATAAACAGCTATTAATGACCATGGCCCCCGGCGTTATCTGGGTTGCCGCGCTGCTGGCCTGTATGCTGTCACTGGATACCCTGTTCCGTGCCGATTACGAAGATGGCACCCTGGAGCAGGTATTGCTGAGCCCGCACCCGCTGCCGGTGATGGTGCTGGCAAAGATTATCAGTCACTGGCTGGTGACGGGGTTCCCGATGATCCTGCTGGCGCCCCTGCTGGGGATCTTTATGTATTTGCCCCCGGAGGGGATCAGTGTGTTAATGCTGACCCTGGTGCTGGGTACGCCGATACTGAGCCTGGTGGGTGCCATAGGTATGGCGTTGACCGTGGGGCTGCGCCGTGGTGGTATGCTGTTATCCCTGTTAGTGCTTCCTTTATATATACCGGTTCTGATATTCTCCGCGAACACCGTGGGCGCCCACCTGTCTGATATGGGCATAATGGGGCAGATTTATTTTCTTTCTGCAATACTGGTGCTGGCCATTACCCTGGCGCCCCTGGCAACCGCTGCTGCACTGCGCATAAGCCTGGAATAATAGACATTTAAGCGATCTTATTGAAATTATATTCTATGAAATTACCTGCAATTGTTCATAAATTTTCTTCTCCACGTAATTTTTACGTGATGTCCGGGCGACTCATTCCCTGGCTGGGCTGGGCCTGTCTGCTTTTCATTCTTGCCGGCTTATATTACGGCCTGATTATGGCGCCGGCCGATTATCAGCAGGGCGAAAGTTACCGCATTATCTATGTGCATGTACCCGCTGCCTGGATGTCGATGTTTATTTATATGGTGATGGCCTTTTCCGGTGCGATAGGCCTTATCTGGCGTATCAAACTGGCGGATATAGTTGCCTCCAGCAGTGCGCCGATTGGTGCCGCTTTTACCTTTCTTGCGCTGGTCACCGGTTCCCTCTGGGGTAAGCCCATGTGGGGTGCCTGGTGGGTGTGGGACGCACGACTCACCTCGGAACTCATCCTGTTATTTCTTTATCTTGGTTTTATTGCGCTGCAGGCCTCTATAGAGGATCCACGCAATGCGGCGCGCGCCGGTGCGGTACTGGCGCTGGTGGGGGTAGTTAACATCCCCATTATTCATTATTCGGTCGAGTGGTGGAGCACCCTGCACCAGGGCGCGACGGTAACCAAGTTTGATAAGCCCTCGATGCATATCAGCATGTTGATTCCC
>JAOUMO010000105.1 GCA_029881425.1 Gammaproteobacteria bacterium | reverse complement strand
AGTATAACTATCACCAGTATGGCGATGGTGTCCTGTGGCTCACCGATGACACCTGAGACCAGTGCTGCGGCCAACAGCACCATGATCATAAAATCAGCAAACTGCCCAAGCAGCATGGTTAGCACAGACCGTCGCCTGCCCTCGGGCAGGGCATTCTCACCCTGCTGCTGCAGGCGTTGCTCGGCCTGTTGCTGGCTTAAGCCATCGGCCGTGGCCTGCAGCTGGTGGAGTACCTCATCTGTATCCAGGTTGTACCAGTGAGTACTTTGCATGTTTAGTAACCGGCAAACAGATAGATCAGCAGTGAGGTAACCAGGGCAACAACCAGGGTTTGTAAACCACTGCGCAGCCAGGAGACCCCGGAGATATGCCCAAGGAAGACACCCAGCAGGAAAATGAGTAACAGGGCGACCAGGATTGCCAGGTATAAAGGTGACAGCGGCAAACTTATCCCCTGCATGGCTAACCAGAGGGGACTCAGGATAAGTAGAGAAATGATAAGAGGTGCCGAGCCGTTCACCAGTGCAACCAGCATCGGCACCCAGCGTACGGCCTCGGCATGGGCAGACGCCTGCAGGTCTGTAACCATGGCCTCCTCCAGTTTTGCCAGTGCACGACGCCGTTCTGCGGTCTCACTCACGTAGGCGCTACTGACACCGCTCACGCCCAGCGCAATCGCAGCACCCAGGCAGGCATTCATTACAACCGTTAAGTCTGCCGCTGTACTCAGCTGAAAACCAATAATCAGTCCGAGCATGGTCAGTGCGCCATCAAAACCATTCACCACAAAATAACGGCGCACGATGCCATGGCTGCGTGTGATTTCGAATAGAAACTTCACCTGTTGCAACAGTTTCATCTGCGGCTACACGTTAAGTATCAACGGACGGGTTATTCACTTCGACTTCATCAATGCTGTGCAGTGATGCACCCATTTTATTAATCACGGCCTGTAACGCATCAAAATCAATCGATGGCGCTTCCACGACAATTTGTACTGACTCGGTTTTTTCATCCACCGCAATAACCATCAGGTTAACACTGTAATTATCACCCACCTCGGCCAGCGCCTTACAGAATTCCAGTGCGTTTGGCTGATGCGGCTTGAGTACATCAAGCACCAGTTTTTTAACTAAGACCATAATCAATACCTCCTGTATTATTATTCATAAGCTGGCCGGCTAAAGATTTGTGCTTAAACAACAAAAGCCTTTTCTTTCACTGCAAGCTTCATAATTAATCACACGCTTTATATGGCACACCTTTAGAATAGTGTTTGAGAATAATGAGACAATTTAATATTAAATCCTGAAGATAGAGATAGCCATCTCAGGCTCAGCTGTCATCTAAGCCATATTTTTTTAATTTGCGCCAGAGTGATGCACGTGCAATACCAAGGATGTCGGCGGTTTGGGTACGGTTCCAGCTGGTCTCTTTTAATATCCAGCGAATATACTCCTCTTCACGTTCATCCAGTGACTGTAATTTATCACTTCGAGGACGAATCACCCTGAGCCCCTTGTCGGTTATGTTTTTAGGTAACTGCTCGATACCCAGCTCACTACCGGTAGCCATGGCAATACCACGTTCAATTAAATTTTCGAGTTCACGTACATTCCCCGGAAAATCATAGGCGGTTAATTTTTCCAGTGCATCATGTGAAATATCGGATACCGGGCGATCCATATGCAGGGCATGTTTTTTTAAAAAGTAATAGGCCAGTAGCGGGATATCATCACGGCGTTCGGACAGGGGCGGCAAGTTGAACGAAACCACATTAAGACGATAAAACAGGTCCTGCCTGAAATGCCCCTGGGAAATATCGGCCTGCAGATCACGATTGGTTGCAGCGAGATAACGTACATCAATTTTCCTGGTTACTGTTGCCCCCAGGCGCTGCACTTCCTGCTCCTGGATAACTCGTAACAACTTGACCTGCATAGGCAAGGACATGTCACCAATTTCATCGAGGAATAAAGTGCCGCCATCAGCAGACTCGATTAAACCCGCACGCGCCTCATGGGCCCCGGTAAAGGCGCCCTTTTCATGGCCAAACAATTCATTCGCCAGCAATTCGTCCTGGAAGGCACCACAGTTAATGGCAACAAAGGGCTTATCGGCACGGCGACTGTGCTGGTGTAAATAACGTGCCACCAGTTCTTTGCCGGTACCACTTTCACCACTGATTAATACGGAACATTCAGTCGGTGCAATTTGCCCGACATTTTTTAGCAGGCGTTGTATAGCGGCATCCTGGGTAATGAATTTTGGCCCGCTCATTTCCTGGTCGACCAGAAACTGGAGGGTACGATTCTGTCGTTTGGTCTGCACCAGTTCCACCGCCCTGGCCACTATCTCCCTGACCTCGTCCAGGCGAAAGGGCTTGGCAACATAATGAAAGGCACCCGCCTTCATGGCATCCACGGCCGAATTGAAATTGGCGTGACCGGTAATCATAATCACCGCAACATCGGAATCTAGTGCCTTGGCCTTATCGAGTATGGCCATGCCATCCACATGCTCCATGCGCAAATCGGTTAACACTACATCGAACTGTGTCGACTCCAGCGCCTCCAGCCCGCCCGGACCCGAGGTCCGGGTTATCACTTCGTAACCCGATTTACTCAATGCGTAGGCCAGGTTTTTCACGGCCACCACTTCGTCATCGACAATTAATAATCGGGCACTGGCCTGGTTATCGTCCATTAGTTAGCTCCTGCACAGGGTAGACGGATGATGAACTGGGTACCTTCATCGGCCTTGCTATAAACGCCGATACAGCCATCGTGTTCCTGGATAATTTCCTGCACGATAAATAAACCCAGGCCCGAACCGTGGCCGGGCTCACTGGTGGTAAAAAAGGGATCAAATATTTTTTCAATAACCGTATCACTAATACCTGGCCCATTATCGGCAATGAGAATTTCACAATACAGCGCCTGCTGGTTTAATATGCAGGACGCATCACCAACAAAATGCATCTCTTCGAGCTGGCCGACCTCAAACTCACCACCGGGTTTTGCCTGGATCTTTATTTCAACATCATCACCACCGGCAAGCAGGGCATTACGGATTAAATTAATAAATACCTGCTGCATGCGTTGCATATCGGCACGGATACGAAACCCATCCGGTATATCCAGTTGCAGGGATGTCGCGTGTTTCAACTGGTTGCGTAACAGCAATAAGCTCTTTTCAATCACATCACTCAATAAGAGTGACTCCAGCTCAAACGCCCTTTTCTGTCCGTATTCAAGCAGGGCGCTCACTATATTTCTTGCGCGATCCGTTTCGTCATCTATCTGCTGTAACCACTCTTTCTGCTGCGCGGTATCCGCATCATCCAGCTCCTCGACCAGCAACTGGCAGGAGGAAGAAATATTGCCCAGTGGGTTATTTAATTCATGGGCAACACCGGAAACCAGTACCCCCAGAGATGCCAGTTTCTCTGCCTGCAACATACGCCGGTGACGTAGGTCCAGTTCGTGCAGCATTCGATTAAGCGCGTTGGTGAAAGTAACATACTCCTCATCCTGGCTGACGGGCTTGAGGTAATCAAAACGGCCATTGGCGATATACACCAGTTTTTTTTCGATTTGTTTTAAAGGCTTAACCACGACACGCGCCATACGCCAGCCAATGGCAATAGCCAGCATCCCCATCACCAGGATGGCACCTGCCAGTGCCCACTGGCTACTATTGGCCATCGCTGCCAGTACCTGGCGCTCCTGTAGCTCAAAACGGGTTACCGTGGTTGAAATGATATGACCCTGTTTTCGGATATCCCTGGCGAGATTAGCCTCGGTGTTGGCCTTCACCGTTAATACCCGCTCCTGGTCACTAAATAGTTGTGCATATTGCTGCAGGGCAGCGAACAGCTGCTTGACATCGACTTCGCTCAGCAGGGATATAAACAGGTTCTTATTCGATTGCAGGTTATCCTGCACACGACTGATAAAGTCCTGTATCTGATTTAAATCATCCCGTTTACGATACAGCAGCAGGTTCTTTTCATAACGACGCATTTCAAACACATCATCCTTGAGCACACTGACCACCCGCCCCTCATCGATCTTACTCTCGAGAAACAACAGGTCGGCAAAGGCGAAGATGGATAACAGGAATATCAGCCCGGCCAACAGCGAGTATGAAAAGGTTATTTTCCGGTGTAGGCTAATCATCTGGAGCGACACCCCTGCCTGTTTCATTATGAAACATCATTGTTGCATAATGTATCATCGGTCTGCAATACAGCTATAGAGCGCCACGCCCCCACCCTGGTTGACCTATTGTTTCATTATGAAACACGCAGCCCACCCGCCTGAAATATAACTCTAATATAATCAATGAGTTATAAGCAGAATAAACTGGCACCTTTCATGCAATAACACCGTTAGATCCACATCAACGGTACGAACCATGAAAAAATTAAAAACTGATTTAAAACGAATGCTAACCGCCCTGGCAATGGAAGATTCCGGCGATTTCCTGACCCGGAAAAAGAAGCGAGAGCTACTGGGTGACTCACTGGCCCATCCATCACATGGTGAATCGATCAAAACCGTTGATTTACAACACAGGCTACAGCAGACCAGTAAGGCCGATGCCCAGGTCCAGGTCGCCGTCCTGTTTAATGGTGAGCAGGTTGAGGGCGTTATTGATTACGCACTCAACACGCCGCATATCACCCATGCAAAAATCGATATTCTTGCCTATGGCCAGTCCCCTGAACTGTCGAAACAGACCGAGCAACTGTGCCAGCGTTTACAGCAGGCAGGGCGTGCCACCCAGGTATCATTTTTACAGGGCGACATGACAAAGCTGTACCAGGATTACCGTAATCACAGCCCTGCACTGCGCTTCATGCTGGCGGCTGATAATGACCTGCTGGCCCATGAGATTATCAATAACACTGCATACCACAGCACTACCCGAGCCCATGTTCCACTGGTTTTAATCCAGAACCCTGACAACAATTTAACTGCCGCGTGAGGAAACCTTAGACACCATGTCATCTACTGCTGTATCTGCCTTCTGGCTGCGTTTTATACCCTTTATCACCTGGTTACCACAGACCAACACAAGAAGTTTTAAAGCGGATTTAATTGCCGGTTTAACCGGCGCGATTGTTGTCCTGCCCCAGGGCGTTGCCTTCGCCACCATCGCCGGCATGCCGCCGGAGTACGGCCTCTATGCAGGCATGGTACCGGCCATTATTGCGGCGCTGTTCGGCTCATCGAAGCACCTGGTCTCGGGCCCCACCACCGCAGCATCGATCGTGATGCTGTCATCGCTGAGCGTCTATGCTGAACCGGGTACGGCGCAATACGTACTACTGGCGCTGACGCTGACCTTTATGGTGGGCGTGATCGAGCTGGCGATGGGACTGGCACGCATGGGTGCCCTGGTAAATTTCATCTCCCACTCCGTGATCGTTGGCTTTACGGCCGGTGCCGCAATTTTGATTGCTGCAAAACAGCTCAAGTACTTTTTTGGTATTGAGATGGAACGGGGTGGGCATTTACATGACATCCTGATCCAGTTTGTACAACAAATCGGTAATATCAATCCCTGGGTGACGGCAGTTTCACTGGCGACAATATTCAGCGGCCTTATCGTAAAACGCTGGTTTCCGCGGCTACCTTATTTAATTGCCTCCATGCTCACCGGTGGCATACTGGCCTATATACTGAACCACTTTGTAGGCAATGAAGTCACCGGCATCACCTCGGTTGGCGCCCTGCCCCAGTCACTGCCCCCCTTATCCATGCCTGATTTTTCCCTGAGCACGATCCGTGATCTCGCCTCGGGCGCCTTCGCCCTGAGCCTGTTTGCACTCACAGAGGCCATTTCTATCGGTCGCTCACTGGGTGCAAAAAGCGGCCAGCGGATTGACGGTAACCAGGAATTTATCGGCCAGGGTTTATCAAATATCTTTGGCTCCTTCTTCTCCGGCTATGTGGCCACGGGTTCCTTTAATCGCTCGGGCCTGAATTTCCAGGCCGGTGCGCAGACACCCATGGCCGCGATTATGGCCGGTACACTATTAATCGGCCTGGTGGTTTTAGTTGCGCCCTATGCCGCCTACCTGCCGAATGCAGCTATGGCCGGCATCCTGTTCCTGGTGGCCTGGGGCCTGATCGACTTTAAGGAAATTGCCCATATCCTTAAGAAAAGCCATCGTGAAACCGTCGTCCTGGGTATCACCTTTTTTGGCGCCCTGTTCCTCGAACTGGAACTGGCCATTTTTGCCGGCGTTATCCTGTCCCTGCTGATGTACCTGGAGAAGGTATCCAAGCCACGCATCATTACCCGCTCACCGGATCCAAGACTGGAAAAACGGGCCTTTAATACGGACCCTGGATTACCGGAGTGCCCGCAATTAAAAATCCTGCGCATCGATGGCTCTATTTTCTTTGGCTCCATCAATCATGTGCAGGAAACCTTTGCACAGATTCGTGGCGCATCCCCGGAGCAGAAACACCTGGCCATCGTGGCCGAGGGCATTAATTTTGTCGATATGCAGGGCGGCGATGTACTCGCCACCGAGGCCAAAATACGCCGCGCCAAGGGTGGCGGCATGTATTTGATGAAGGTGAAAAAGGGTTTATGGGATGCGCTCGATCGCTACGGCTGCCTTGAAGCCACCGGTGGACGCAACATTTTCCAGTCGAAGACGGCTGCGATACGCGGCATTTATCAGAAGCTCGATAAGTCCGTATGTGCCAGCTGTGATAAACGCATCTTTCTGGAATGCCAGCAAGATGCATTACAACAACAAAAATAACCGGGAGAAACGATATTGAATACGCTTGCCGATGAAGACCAGGTAGTACCTCAAACGGGCACCCTAAGCCGCAGGCAATGGATCGCTGCAGGGCTGTTTTTTATAACGGCCATATACATGTCGTTTATTGTGCCCAGCATAGAAATTGCCTGGGTCACGGGTGTCCTGTTGCTCACCATTTATATGTTTGCCTTCGAGGTGGTGGGCGTAGATGTGGCGGCCACCACGATTATGGTCATTCTCGGCCTGACCTCCCTGCTCGCCCCGATGATGGGGCTGGAGAAGGGGCTGGTGGATACCCAGCACCTGTTCGATGGTTTCTCCAGTAATGCGGTCGTGTCCATTATTGCGGTGATGATCATTGGCGCCGGCCTGGATAAAACCGGCATCATGAGCAAGGTCGCCAGTTTCATCCTGAAAGTGGGGGGCACGGGCGAGGCCCGCATCATCCCTATCATCTCTGGCACCGTCGGCATTATTTCCAGCTTCATGCAAAATGTCGGGGCGGCGGCACTGTTCCTGCCGGTGGTGGCACGTATCTCGGCTCGTGCGAAGCTACCCATGTCACGCCTGCTGATGCCGATGGGCTTCTGTGCCATCCTCGGCGGCACCGTGACCATGGTGGGATCGAGCCCGCTAATCCTGCTCAACGACCTGATCCTTACCTCGAATACGGCTTTACCCGCTGACCAGCAAATGACCACCTGGGGCCTGTTCTCGGTAACACCGGTTGGCCTCGCCCTGGTATTCACCGGCATTATCTATTTTGTTATTGCCGGTCGCTATGTTTTACCTACCACCAAAGTGGAAGTCGGCGCCCAGGGCGAAGGCACCATGGCTTATTTTTATGACGTCTATGGCCTCAGCTATCTAATGCATGAAGTATTTGTACCCGTGGGCAGCCCCCTGGTGGGCAAACTGCTGAACGATATCGAACACGATGAACGCATTCGTATTGTCGCCATGGTTAAAAATAAAAACGATATCAGTATCGGCGCGGGCGGCGTTGCCCGGGATACGGCCATCGAGGCCAATATGGTACTGGGTATCATCTCCGCATCCAGTTACCTGCATGCCTTTATTGAAAAGCATAATCTGGTATTACGTGAAAACCTGCGTGACTTTGCCGACGCACTCTCCACCGCCAAATCGGGTATCGGTGAAGTGGTTATACCACCGGGCTCACAACTGGTGGGGAAAACAGCACGCGATGTCTGGATGCGCAAGGTCTATGGTATCGCCATGCTCGCCCTGCATCGCCAGGGGGAAACCTACCGCGAAGGCGACGGTATCCGT
>JAOUMO010000104.1 GCA_029881425.1 Gammaproteobacteria bacterium | reverse complement strand
TGATTTTTTTATTTCTGCCTTAAGTGACAGGGAAAACGCATCACTACCCCAGTTATCCAGTGCATGTATAAGCTTTGGCATTAATAACAACCTGTAACAAACATAACTTTTCCAGCGCTCCTAACCCATCCATTTTTAATGACAGGGAATAGAGCGGGTCCCAGTCGGTTATTGTTATTCATAGACTATTCACCAGCTCAAACTCAATCCAGAATTCACTTCCTGTACCAACTGCACTATTCACACCCATATTGCCTGCCATGAGCCCGGTGAGTCGCTGCGATATAACAAGCCCGATACCACTGCCTTCTACATGCCTGTCACTTTCGATACGCTCGAAGGGCTTAAATAATCTTGCGAGCTCGTCTTCCGTTAAACCCTTCCCGGTATCGACAATACTAATACGCAGGCGCTGACCATCAATAATCTCGGCATCCAGTGTAATTGTGCCCTGCACTCTATTGTATTTCACTGCATTAGAGAGGAGATTGAGTAGTACCTGCTTTAAACGCAGGGCGTCTGCCTGCACCACATATCCCCTGTTACTAATATTATCAATTATGCTAAGCTGTCGTTGTTCGGCCTGCACGACAATAAGTGATAGGCACTGTTGCATCACCTCATCGACCTCCACCGCCTGCATAAAAATTTCCAGCTTACTGGATTCAATTTTTGCGAGGTCCAGCACCTCGTTTATGAGGTGCAATAAGTGATCACCTGCAACAAGAATTTCACGGATACTTTCATTCTGCTCATCATTCAGACTCTCCGCGTCCATCTCAAGTATCTGGCCAAAGCCGAGGATGGCATTCAATGGCGTACGTAGCTCGTGGCTCATATGCGATAAAAAATCTGACTTGGCCGTATTCGCCTTCTCCGCATCATCACAGGCCTCGATCAGTCTAATTTCGGTTTGCTCCCGTTCCGCTATCTCTGCATTCAATCGCTCAATGGATGTTGTGGTTCTACGCAGGTTGCTGGCCATGGCATTGATACTTTCACCCAGAGCCCCTATCTCATCGGAACGATCAGTTGATAATGTAACATCCAGGTTACCCGAACCAATCTCACGCACAGCTGACAACATACACGTAAGGGGCTTCGTTGCATGCCATGCAAGCAGCCATGCGAGTAAACCGCCGAAGGAGATAAAGGCGATAGCAAGCAGGAGTCGCTGCTGCTGGGCCTCGGCCGAGGCCTGTTCAAGGTTCCCCGTAGAATATTCCATATAAAAGAAGCCGAGTAAGCCCCCACCGGGGGAATGGACAGGACGCCCCTTTATGATTTTTCCTGCCTGTCTCTCGTGTACCGGTTGCCGGGTGTCTACCAGTCGCTGCGCAATGGAACCGGGGAAGGTCTGAAGCCATAGTGGATTGTCTGTACTGCCATCACTCAATACTCGCCCCTGGGTATCCAGTGCCACCGCAACGCTCACATCATGATTTACCTGCGCCTGCTGCAGCTCTCCACGTAAGCGGGGTATATCTAAAAAATAAAGGGCGTCCACCAGGGCGGCACTGGTTGAAGCATCTACCTGATCGGCAGCTGCCTCAAAGTGATCAATAAGCTGGCCACGCAAAACCGAGGCATCGAACCATGAAATACCGCCCCCCACCAGCAGGATGATACTCACAGTAAAAAACACCAGTTTGGCACGAATACTAAATGAGAGGCGCCTGTAGCCCATTATTGTCTCTCCAGCACTGGATCCAGCTGTATGGATTGAAGATTACGCAATACATTGGCGGGAATATCATCAAACCGGCCTGTCTTTTCGAAAGCCTCGAGTACCTGCTGGCCGTGGCTATTATTATGCATCTCGAGCAGTCGCTGGTGTATGGCCTGCTGTAGCAAAATGGACAGGCCCTGCCGGACAACGACCACATGGTAGGGGATGGTCCTGCTCTGGTAAATGACCTTCAATTCATCCTGCAGTGAAGCGGCGAGTTTAGCCAGTTTATTTCCTGCCATAGCGCCCGCATCCAGGCGACCATGCAGCACCCACAACAGGGTATTTTCATCGGCACCCGTAAAACGATAACCCACGCCCATGGACTGTGCCTGTTGCCCAACGGGGACCAGGCTTAGACCTGAACGGATCATCTCACTGGCGGGTAGCAGGTAGCCGCTAGAGGAAAAGGGTTCCTCAAAGCCCATGGTGTGACCACCCAGGTCTTTCAGCTGACTTATGCCACTCTCCTTGCGAACAAAAATCACGCTGTGGTACTCACTTATACCCTTCTTCCAGCGCCGCGCGAGAAAATGACCGCCACTCTGTCGCTGTACGATCAGGGCGCTTATTGAGCTATCAATAAACAGGTCGACCTCACCCTGTTTCATCAAGTCTGCCATCTCGGCATGACTACGGGCCACCCTCACCCTCGCGTCGGTAATACCAAAATCTGCCAGGCCTTTTGCAAGATAACTGGCGACAGGTAAAAAGATCGTGGTTTCTGAGCCCGGTGTGCTGCTGAGTGATCCCAGGGTAATCGACCCGGCATGGCCGGCAACCGGGATAGCCAGCAGTAAACTGAATTTAAATATCAGTTTTGTCAATTTTGACATATGAAAATCACCCATATTCGATATCTTTTGCTAAATGATCTGGCTTTTAGGTTTTGTCCGGAGACATAGATGTATTCACAATTACTTCATGAGGAACAAAAGAAGTAACATCTCTTTGAATGATAGATCAAATAATCATTATCATCCTGCTATCTTTAACAATTTTTTTGCCGGGCCTGACGGGCACAGCACTTCCAATCCAGCCTGGATGATAACAACAGCATCAGGCATCATCACTGGATAAACAGGCCTAACCCTATACCCTTTATACCTCAGCCAGGGAAGCCAGCATGACAAATGCGTCATCTATTGTTGGCGCATAAAGCTTGGCGACACAACAGCTGCCACCCTGTGCTGCATGGGCCTTTATAAGGCCGAGAACCTCTTCAAGTGACATGACCTTTTCTGTCCGCTGTGGAAGCACACCACTACTGGACGTGGTCATTAGACTATACACATGACCACTGGAATCGATGAGCCAGTCGCTTTCATCGTACCGAAAAGTCCGCAGCTCGGCATCACTATCCCACGCGGATTGATTAACCACATAACCCAGTTCCGGGTCGTCTGAAAATTTTATTATCGCAGGCCAGTTGATCATGCTCTTCATCTCTCAATAGTTTGGCGACAGCCGCCGATAAAAAACGCCAACTGGCCGGGGTGATCGCCTCTACATCTGACCTGTTTGATATATCTGTCAGTGCTTGAAAATAATCGGTCCCTGATTCTCAGGTCGCTTGCCGACCCTGTCTTTGTAAAACTCACGTATCGTTTCCAGGTCGGCATCCATATTGCCCGTTAGTGCCATGACTTTACCCAGACCCATCTGTTTCTTTTTATAATCGACATAACCAAGCACAATCGGTACATCGGCCTGTGTTGCAATATAGTAGAAACCGGTTTTCCAGCAATCGGTCTTCGCGCGTGTACCTTCGGGCATTATGCCCAGCACCATCTGTTCGTGGTCCTTAAATAAATTAATCGCCCTGGCGATAAAACCGGTACTGACACGGCGATCTACCGGAATGCCACCCATGCGCTTAAATAGATAACCAAAAGGACCTATAAACAGGGTGTGCTTGGCGACCCAGTTAAAGGGGATTTTGTGTGACCACATGCAGAGCAGGGCGAGGACAAAATCCCAGTTGCTGGTATGGGGGTAACCTATGACCAGGTATTTTTTTGATTCGGGTACGACGAATTCTGTTTGCCAGCCGAATAGTTTCAGAATGCTGCGCGAGATAAATGCCAGCATGGCTTAGATCACCTTCTGCCAGAAAACGGCGCTACCCTTTTCCGGGTCCAGCTGATAGGCATTGAAACCCGATTTGATATAGGCGGCCTGTGCCGGGTAATTTTCACTGAGCACCTCCAGGGTTAATTTACAGCAGCCCCTGCTGCGTGCAATGGCTTCGGTTTTTTCAAACAGGTTCTGGGCTATGCCCCGTTTTCTAACCGCAGGCGCAACATAGACATCGTGGATATTGAGAAGCGGCTGGCAGGCGAAGGTAGAAAAACCTTCAAAGGCATTCAACAGGCCAACGGCCTGATTGTTGTTAAAGGCAAGGATGACGACCGCATCATCGCGCTGTTGCAGTTTTTGCACCAGCTGCTGCTTGCAGTAATCGCTTAGTCCTGTGCCACCCCCCATGGGATCAAGGGCATAGGCATCGAGCAATTCCACCAGCGCCTGTGCGTGTTGTGGATTGGACAGGTCCGCTTCTACGATTTCCAGCATAGTGTGTTTCTGTGTTAACGATTAAGGAATTCCAGCACCGGATAAAAGCCATCGTCGTCATAGGCAATACGTATGCGTGACAGCCCGCCGTGGGCAATATTGATACGATTACTATGGCGTAGATTGCTGCCCAGTAGCCAGGTCAGGATACTGCGAATGGTGCCGCCGTGTGCCACTACCAGTATTTGCTGGTTGGGGTACCTGTCCGGTAACTGTAAAAATGTCCGCAATACCCGTTGGTGGAATTTTTCGATATTTTCACCACCCGTTGCCGGGTATTTTATCGGGTCCTGCCAGAAGGCCAGCAGCGCCTCTGAATCTTTTTCCCAGACGCTCTCACTGGTCATGCCTTCCCATTCACCAAAGAAGATTTCCCTGAAGTTATCTTCAACCACTAGCGGGATTTTATTTTTTACTGCAAACCGTTCTGCAAAGGCATGGCAGCGGATGAGTGGTGAGCTAATTACCGCATCATAATGCACATGGTCGCCCACCGCCTGCTGCATTTGCTGCCAGCCCTCGGCAATAAGCGCGGCATCGGTGGAGCCGATAAAACTGGCGCCGGCGGTGGTATCACCGTGGCGCAATAGATCAATTGAGAGGGATTTACTTTCCATACATTACTTAACTTCCGGGTTTATTTTAACATTTGTTTCAGCCTGGCCGCTCCAGCCACCTGTTTAATCACCCATCCCTGGCATATCAGTATTACTCTTTATTACTCACCCCGGCCTGCTCAAAGGTTGCCATACCATTATGCAGGGCGCAAGCCAGCCGGATTAAGGGCACCACGGTAGCGGCACCACTGCCTTCACCGAGGCGCATACCAAAATCCAGCAGGGGTTTTGCGTTTAGCGCCTGCATGATAATGACATGTCCGGGCTCGGCCGAGGCATGGGAAAACAGCATCCATTGTTTGACCGCCGGTTGTATTTTTACCGCGAACAAGGCGGCGACACCGGTAATAAAACCATCCACCAGCACCGGCAGGCCCGCCTGTGCCGCGGCAATATAGGCACCGGTTAATGCGGCAATTTCATAACCCCCCAGGTGTTGCAGGATACGCAGGGGTGAATCCAGTGCGGCACTGTGCTGCTCGATACTTTTTTTAATCACCGCGGCCTTGTGATCAACACCCTGCTGGTCGAGGCCGGTACCGGGTCCCGCCAGTTGTTCCGGTGATGCATTTAACAGGGCGCAGGCCAGTGCACTGGCGGCGGTGGTGTTGGCTATACCCATGTCGCCACCAATAAATAACTGCGCACCCGACTGGCGTGCACGCTGTACGGCCTCGCGACCCGCCTGCAAGGCTGTCGCCAGTTGCTGTTCGCTCATTGCGGGCTGCTGGCTAAAGTTTGCCGTGCCGGCCGAGATGCGCTGGTCGATCACGCCACCCAGGGCCTCGTGTTCGGCCACCGTGCCCAGGTTAATCACTTCCAGGTCGGCCCCCAGTTCTTTGGCAAGTACGCTGATGGCGGCACCACCACGGGCAAAGTTTCGTACCATTTCTACGGTGACGGCCTGCGGGAAGGCGGAGACGCCCTCTGCTGCAATACCGTGATCGGCGGCAAAAATCACGATCTGCACCGTATTGATACCGGGTTTAGCGCAGCCCTGGAAGGCCGAAAAACGAATCGCCAGTTGCTCCAGCATACCCAGTGAACCCGGGGGCTTGGTCAGGTTATCCTGTTTCTGCTTCGCGTAGTTCAACCAGTCGCTATTGATGACGGCGACGTCTTTTTCCAGCCATGCATTGTTCATACTCACCCCTTTAATACCTGCGGTAGTCCCGCCATGATCCACACCACGCGTTCCGATTGTGCGGCCAGTGCCTGGTGTAACCAGCCGGCCTCATCTACAAAACGACGATTGAGTTCACCCAGCGGCACTATGCCCTGGCCCACTTCATTGCTTACCAGCAAGACACTGGCCTGCAATCCAGGCAACAGCGTTAATAGCCTGTCGCGTTCATATTCATACAGGGAGGGATCATCATGGCACAACAGGTTGGTCAGCCACAGGGTTAAACAGTCGACCAGCAGGCAGCGGCCGGGGCCATCCTGCTGTTGCAGTACATCAGCGAGGCGGATCGGTTCTTCCACCAGCTGCCAGTCGCTGGGGCGATTGTTTTTGTGTTGCTCGATCCTGGCGCGCATTTCTGCATCACCCGCCTGTGCGGTAGCGACGTATACCACCTGCAGGCCAGAATCTATGGCCTGCTGCTGGGCATACTGGCTCTTGCCGGAACGGGCACCACCGAGGATCAACTGCTTCATTAAACTTCTATCGTCTTCTGTTGTCTGTAAAACCGGTGCATCATATCACTCTTGGCGAATCTGCACCCAGCACTATAGAATAGCTGCAAAAAATATAACACTGACTTTCGGGGAAGACACTTGTCACATAATCAGACAATCCAGACATTACGCGATTATATTAACCGACAGATCATTGGCCAGGGCAGGCTGGTTGACCGCCTGCTCATCGCCCTGCTGGCCGATGGTCACCTGCTGGTAGAAGGCGCACCGGGACTGGCAAAGACCCGCGCCATCAAGGTGCTGAGCGAGGGCGTCGAGGGCGACTTCCACCGTGTCCAGTTCACCCCTGACCTGCTGCCGGCGGATTTGACCGGTACCGAGATTTACCGCCCACAGGACGGCTCATTCAAGTTCCAGCAGGGCCCGCTGTTCCATAACCTGATCCTCGCCGATGAGATCAACCGTGCCCCGGCCAAGGTGCAGTCCGCGCTGCTGGAGGCCATGGCAGAGCGGCAAATTACCGTCGGCTCGGTGACCTACCCGCTGGCGGACCTGTTCCTGGTGATGGCCACGCAGAACCCGATCGAACAGGAGGGCACCTACCCCCTGCCCGAGGCGCAGCTGGATCGCTTCCTGTTACATGTGTTTATCGATTACCCGGATGCGGCGGCAGAAAAAGACATACTGCACCTCACCCGCAGCGAGGCCCGCGAGGAACTGCGCGAGCCCACACCACCGGAGAGCAGCGTCACCCAGGCCGAGCTGTTCGCCGCACGCCGTGATGTGCTGGATATCTACATGGCGGACAACCTGGAAGAATATCTACTGCAACTGGTGCTGAGTACACGCAACCCGGCCGCCTACGGTGATGACCTCGCCGGCTGGTTGCAGTACGGCGCCAGCCCCCGTGCCAGCATGGCGCTGGATCGCTGTGCCCGCGCCCACGCCTGGCTGGCGGGACGTGACTTTGTCACCCCGGAAGATATCCAGGCGATGGCCCATGACGTGCTGCGTCACCGCATTATCCTCAGCTTTGAGGCCGAGGCGGAGGGCGTCAGCAAAGACCATTTAATCGATGAACTGATTGCACGAATTGCCGTTCCCTGATGCCCGAGTTACAAGCCGAATTAGCCGATGATGTTACCCGCGTCCGCCAGTCCACACTGATCGGGCTGTATCGTGATGCGCAGAAACTGCCACTCAAGCCCAGCAAGATCCGTGCGCACATGGCGGGCAGCTTCCTCTCCGCCTTCAAGGGGCGCGGCATGGAGTTCGATGAATCACGCCCCTACCAGCCGGGTGATGATATTCGCGCCCTCGACTGGAAGGTCATAGCCCGCACCAGCAAACCCTTCACCAAGGTATTCCGTGAAGAACGCGAACGCCCGGTACTGTTGATGGTGGATTATCGCAGGCCGATGTTTTTTGGTACGCGCAATGCATTTAAATCGGTGCTCGCCGCAAAGGCTGCAGCACTGCTGGCCTGGAGTTGCGCACAACACGGCGACCGCCTCGGTGGCCTGATCTTTTCCGAACAGGAACA
>JAOUMO010000103.1 GCA_029881425.1 Gammaproteobacteria bacterium | reverse complement strand
CCTGGCCCATGAGCATCTTTACACTGACATTTGAATCCAGTTCCTCATGGATTAATGCCTCTACCAGGGCAGCAGCAATTGACCATAGACGCTGCGTCGAGCGTTCAGATGATTTCTTTTCTAACTCGGAGAGCACTGCGAGAATTCGCTTTAAACTGGCATTAACTTTTTCGCCCTTAAACCAGCCCAGTAAGCCAATCTGTAAATGAGGGCGAAGTTTTTTGGCCAATGCCTGTAACTGGCCGGCCTCTATGCCACTAATTTGATCTTCCTTGCCGGCATTTTCTATATCGGGAAAAAACAGGACATTTTCGGACAACAGGCTGGCTTTGCGCGCGGCCCTAAGGTCATTTAATAACGGCAACAACACCAGGGGCACATCTTTGCTGCCCGCCTGCAGGCTTTCCAGATAATCAGGTAGCTGCAACATTGAGCGCATCAATACATCATAGGCGTCATCTGTTTTGTCCAGCTCGCCATTGAGCACAGCGGTTGCCAGTATCTCCATCTCTTCTGCAAGCTGCGCGGCGCCGTACAGCTCCACCATCTGTAGAGTACCCTGCACCATGTGCAGATGTTCAATACATTCCTGCAGTCGATCTGCTTCATCGGGCTCTTCGATATAGGCCGACAGGGCAGTCTGAGCTTCCTGTAATATCAGGTCTAGCTCTTTTTTAACCCATCGTAATGAGTTGTACTCAACAGTATCCTCTGTTTTCATCAGCTTATGCCAAACCTAACTTAACCATTTAAAATCACTGTTTCCACTTGATCATCACTATCTGGCAGCTTAAAGCCGGCTACTGATTTACGCAGGTCGTTTGCCAACTCGCTCAGATTACCGATCGATGCCGATGTCTCTTCTGTACCTTCAGAGGTTTGTAGTGTGATTTCCTGGATTACGTTCATCGTATTCGATACATCCATCGCAACAGATGCCTGTCGACTTGCAGACTGGGAGATGCCCTGGATCAGGGTCGCCAGCTCATCCGATACCGTTTCAATCTCGATAAGTGCGCCACCCGCATCCTCAGCCATCTTCGCGCCGGATACTACGTTGGTGGTACTGGCCTCCATCGAGCTTACGGCCTCGTTTGTATCGGCCTGGATTGTCTTAACCAGTGCCTCGATCTGTTTGGTTGCATTACCGGCACGTTCCGCGAGGCGCTGTACCTCATCCGCAACCACCGCGAAACCACGACCCGCCTCACCCGCGGTCGATGCCTGGATCGCTGCGTTCAATGCGAGGATATTCGTCTGATCCGCGATTTCCGTGATCAGGCCAACGATGTCGCCGATTTCCTGTGACGATTCACCGAGTCGTTTAATTCGTTTTGATGTTTCCTGGATCTGCTCACGGATAGTATCCATACCCTGGATACTTCGACGTACGATGCCAGCACCCTTCTGCGCAATCTGCAGTGACTTATGTGCTACGTCCACCGAGCCTTCCGCATCTTTGGACACACCCTCCATCGATTCCGCCATATCGGTAATCGCGGCACTGGCTGAAGCAATTTCTCGCGCCTGATGCTCACTCGCATCGGATAATCGTGATGCCGTTGCCTGCGTCTTTTCTGCCGCACCCGATACTTCCACCGCAGTACTGTTGATCGTGGTTACCAGGCTTCGTAGTGCATCGATCGCATAGTTAACAGAGTCTGCAATCGCACCGGTAATTTCTTCGGTTACCGTAGCATGTACGGTCAGGTCACCTTCCGCCAGGTTGGCCATTTCATCCAGTAGTCGTAAAATCGCACGCTGGTTTCGCCTGTTCTGTTCGAGGGCCGCATCCTCACGTTCACCGGAGTCGCGTACCATCAGGATACCGGCAATGATAATGATAACCACCGCCAGACCACCGGCACCAAAACCAACCCAACGAACCAGGTCAAGCACCTGGCCATGACCAACAATACGTTTTTCCAGGGTAGTGGTGGTATTGAGCAGGTTCGCACTGAAGTTTTCTACCCTGTCTGCCGCTGCCTTGACATCAAACAGGTCGGGTGACAGTTCAAGAATTGCCTCAACGTGGTCACTCACCGAACTAAACAACATCGCTACTTCACGCAGTTTTGCACGTACCACTTCATCGTTTATCTGTTTAATACGCAGCGCCTTTGAGCCTTTCAGCATACCTTCCAGCACACTACCAAAGCGTGCTGCATCTCGACCGAAGCGATCGGCTGCCGCCGCCGCACCTTCACCACCGGAAAGTACGCGATTCATATTATTTTCTATACGCTGGGTCAGCATTAACTGGCGGGTTGCCATGAATATCTGATGTGGTTCTGCACTGCGCTCGACCAGCAGATCAACCACCTCTTCAGAGAATGATAATAACTGCGGTATGAATTCCTGGATAACCAGTACAAACTCACCCACTTCAGAAATAGCTGCTTTACCGAGGAGGATACGCTCTACGTTTTTGCTAAAACCCTCGGTATCAAAACTGTCCTGCGCACCCTGGCCTGACCAGACAAGTGATACTTTTTGCAGGTCATCCATTGCTGCACCGGATAAACTCGGTAATTTTGTCTCCGCATAACCATTTTTCAGTATATCTAGCGTTTCATCAAAACGTTTACTGTATTTTTCCAGCTGTACGAAGGCCGCTTCTTTACCTGCAGCAGACTCGAGAGAGAAGGTCGCTATACGCTGTGACAGTAATTGTTGCTCTGACACAATTTCCAGGTATTGCTGTTGATAAGACTGCTGGATAGCCGCATAGAACAAGCTACCAATCATGGTCGCCATAGACAAAAATAGTACAAAACCCAGAATTAAAATCGGCTTACTGATTACGCCTATAGCTAAGGGGTTCCGTTTTGCTGCGCTCATATTCTGTTCTTCCCCCGATTCATCAAGATCATCGGTATATTATTGGTTGCTTACTACAGCGATGCATGTAAAAAGCGTTCATCTTCCACCAGAGTATGAAAACTGAATACCGGTAAAAACTGATCATCTCTTTCAAATGCCTGTTTTATATAGGGCTTCAATCTATTTTCTATTTCTGGTAATTCGTATGCCTGCTCATTAAAGAAGAAATGCCGCATGCCAGTCACCTCGCTGACGATCAGCCCCGTATTCACACCCTTATGGTGAACGACAAGAACACGACCCTTCTTCCTGTTTGGCAGGTTTTCACCTGTTACAAAACCCTGTAAATCAAGCAGTGGCAGTAAACTACCACGCACATTTGCGATGCCAACAACCCAGGGTTTCACTCCCGGAACACGTGTATATTCCGGTGGATCAAGAATTTCTGATACTTCACCCATTCTTGATAATAATTCAATGCCCGCCATGCGAAATCCGATCCCGGTCCATTCGTCTTTATTACTATCCAGTGCAGGCAGCTCATCGGCTCGCTGTTTACATTGCCGCTCAATTTCCTGCAGTCGCTGAAAGGGATCACTCATAACAGATTGATACTCTAACTACCCGCCAAAGCCGCATTAACGCGGTCAATCAGATCTTTCTCCTTGACCGGCTTTACAATGTAATCTTTTGCGCCCTGGCGTATGCCCCAGACCTTATCGGTCTCCTGGTCTTTGGTAGTAACAATAATTACAGGTATAGACTTGGTTGATTCATTGGTCGCCAGTTGTCGCGTGGCCTGGAAACCATTGATACCGGGCATCACGATATCCATCAGCACCAGGTCGGGCAATATTTCCTTTGCCTTCTCAACGCCAGCCTCACCAGAGTCCGCAATGTTGACGCTGTGGCCATTTTTTTCCAGCATGGTTTTAAATACATGAACCTCTGTCGGAGAGTCATCAACAATCAAAATATTTGCCATTCGTAGTACTCCTGCATGCCTGTTTATATAATCAGGCCGCAATCTCAATATTAATAATTACTGCTTGGTATGCTCTTTTATGGCATCCAGCAAATCATCCTTGGTAAATGGTTTTGTCAAATACTGCTCCGAGCCGACAATGCGGCCTCGGGCACGGTCAAAAATACTATCTTTACTGGATAACATGATGACGGGCGTCGATTTAAACATACGATTATGCTTAATCAGGGCGCAGGTCTGATAACCATCCAGGCGTGGCATCATAATATCGACAAAGATAATATCGGGCTTATGCTCTGCGATTTTAGATAGTGCTTCAAAACCATCTACAGCAGTAACGACTTCACAGCCTTCTTTTTTTAATAAGTTTTCAGCGGTTCGGCGGATTGTTTTACTATCGTCAATCACCATCACCTTCAGGTTATTTAACCCGGCGGAATCTTCTGCCATAGCTATCCCGTTCATCCCCAATCAGGTCTAATTTAATCACTCAATTAGTCATGAATGTAGCTTATGTTCTATTATTTCGCAAACGAAACCTACTCAAAAATAAGCCGCTTACGACTAAAATCTTAAGTACAATCTTAAGGTCGGGTAAGTAACGCGATGATTTTAAACATAATTATTGTCATTTTCATGTAAAATAACGCAATATTCGAGTATTTATTATTAAACCAGAGCAGAATCTAACCATGACCATCAAGCTCGGCATCATTATGGACCCTATCGAGTCCATCAAAACCTATAAGGATAGCAGCTTTGCTATGCTGCTTGCCGCACAGAAAAAAGGCTGGGATATTGTATACATGCAACAGCCCGACCTGTTTCTAAGTAATGGCAAAGTGCATGCGACGACGCGCGCACTCAGGGTTGAAGACAGCAGCAACGACTGGTTTGAACTGGCCGACGAAGAAACATTAGCGCTATCAACACTTGATGTTATTTTAATGCGCAAGGACCCGCCTTTCGACATGGAGTACATCTACACCACCTACCTGCTGGAACAGGTGGAGGCCGAAGGCACGCTCGTCGTCAACAGGCCATCCAGCCTGCGTGATGCCAATGAAAAACTTTTTGCCACCCACTTCCCACAATGCTGCACCGAAACCCTGGTATCACGAAACCCGGTACAACTCCGTAAATTTATCGGCGCACAAAAAGATGTCATTCTCAAACCCCTGGACGGCATGGGTGGCGAATCTATTTTCAGGGTAACACCCGGTGACGCCAATCTATCGGTCATTATCGAGACCATTACCTGTCATGGCAAAAAAACAGTGATGGCACAAAATTTTATTCCCGAGATCAGCCAGGGCGATAAACGCATACTCATGATTAATGGTGAAGCAGTCCCCTACAGCCTTGCGCGCATCCCCGCACAGGGTGAAACCCGTGGCAACCTGGCCGCCGGTGGCCAGGGTATCGGCATGGAACTAACCGAACGTGAACACTGGATCTGCCGGCAGCTTGGCCCAACACTGAAAGACATGGGGCTTATTTTTGTCGGCATCGATGTGATTGGTGATTACCTGACTGAAATCAATGTCACCAGCCCAACCTGTATTCGGGAGCTTGATAAAACATTCAACCTGGATATAGGCATGCAACTGATGGACTGCATCGAACAACTACTCGCATGAAATCCAGCATAGTATTCCTTATAGCCATAGCCTTTCTGCCGCTACTTAATGGCTGCAGCAAACAGCCGATGGAACGGCATCATACTATCCTGGCCTTCGGTACGCTGATTGAAGTCACACTATATAATGTTGAACAACAGATTGCCGACCAGGCCTTTGACGAACTGGATAATAATTTCAAAATGTTCCATGAGATGTGGTCGCCCTGGCAAGCTGGCTCCCTGATGCGCATTAATACCCTGCTGCCCACCGGCAAACGATTTAGCGCGGGACCATCGGTTATTCCTCTCATCCAGCAATCCATCAAACTGGCCGATGATACTAACCACCTCTACAACCCGGCCATAGGCCAGCTGATCAACCTGTGGCAGTTCCATAAAAACAGCGAACCGGACATACAACCGCCCGCCGCTGAAAAAATAGCCAGCCTGGTGACACAAAACCCACGCATGACCAACCTGCACCTCGACGGTGTCCAGCTCTCAAGCGACAACCCAGCAGTGCAACTCAACTTTGGCGCCTTCGCCAAGGGCTATGCGATTGACCTCAGCATGGATTACCTGAAGAGCCTGGGCATTAAAAATGCAATCATCAATACCGGCGGCGACCTCAAGGCCATAGGTAGCCACGGTCAACGCCCCTGGCGCATTGCAATTCGACACCCCCGTAACTCATCGGTCCTCGCCAGCATCGAGACCGATGGTGAAGAAAGCGTATTTACCTCCGGGGATTATGAACGTTTTTATTTTTACAATAACAAACGCTATCACCACATACTCGATCCACGAACCGGTTATCCGGCCACTGAAAGCCAGTCGGTTACCGTGATACATAACCAGTCTGGCCTCGCGGACGCAGCGGCCACTGCACTCTTCATAGCTGGCCCTGATGAATGGTATGGCATTGCAAAAAAACTGGGGCTAAAGCAGGTTATGTTGATCGATAAGCAGGGCAAAATACATGTCACACCCGCGATGAAACAACGCCTGATTTTTAATGCTAAAATTGAGGCTACACTAATTGTTAGCCCGGCCCTATAATTAAACCATGCAAACAGTCACGACAGCGCCCCCAGTAACTGCCAATGACCGCCTCAGCATGACGGTATTTTTTGCAATACTGTTTCATGGCATCCTTATTCTCGGTGTAACCTTTATTTCATCACCTTCAGCAAAACAAAAAATCCCACCGTCACTGGATGTAATACTGGTCAATACAGCCAATCCCTCAGAACCAGAAAAGGCCGATTACCTGGCACAGGTCTCACAGGATGGCGGCGGTAGCAGCGATAAAAATGTACGCCCTACCGACATGTTCTCCGCACCCTCCTTATCACAGAAACCCGGTATTGCCCTGCAGCAAGCAGTCACTAGCACACCACGCATACAACAGACAAAAAAAGAAAACCTGTTAACGCAAAACAATTCCAGCCATAAAATTAATACACAAAAAACCAGCAGCAAGGAAGAAACACAGCAACAGGTCACGGAAGCCCGGCAGGAAAACAAACTACCGGCACGCATGGTAGAGGAACTAAGCCTGGCACTACAGGAGCACGCCAAAAAACCCAAAGAAAAATTTATAAACTCCAGGACCCGTGAACATGTGGCCGCAAGCTATATGCGACACTGGATCGACAAGATTGAACGCCTGGGTAATGCCGACTATCCCGATGAAGCAATCCGCAATAAACTCAGCGGCACACTGATACTCGATGTCGTTATCAATGCCGACGGGACACTACGCAACATAGACCTGAGACGATCCTCGGGCCACCAGATCCTGGATGATGCGGCAAAACGCATTGTGAGAATGGCATCCCCCTATAACCCATTTCCCGATAAGTTACAAAAACAGGCCGACGTTATACACATTACTCGCAGCTGGGAATTTCTCAGCTCCAATGAGCTCAAAAGTTTTTAATGACTAAACAAACCAGCTGCCTCAACAACCACTTCCTGATTGCCATGCCCAATTTAAAGGACGGCAATTTTTCGCGCTCTGTCACCTATATTTGCGAACATGATGAAAATGGTGCAATGGGCATCACCATTAACCGGCCTTCAGATATTATCCTTGATGAAGTATTCCAGCAGCTGGGTATTAAAACCCTGAACCCCGAAATAGGGCAGGAAACGGTTTACCTCGGTGGCCCGGTACACCCTGACAGGGGGTTCCTGCTGCATACGCCTAACGGCTCATGGCAATCCAGCCTCAGGGTGACCGATACTATTTCGGTCACCACCTCACGCGATATCCTCGAAGCCATAGCCAATGATGAAAGCCCGGACCAACTATTGATTACCGTAGGCTATGCAGGCTGGGCACCTGGCCAGCTCGAGTATGAGTTAGCCGAAAACGTCTGGCTCAACTGCCCGGCAACGGAAGAGATCATTTTCAACACCCCTGCAGAAAAACGCTGGGATGCTGCCGCGCGCCTGCTCGGCATAGACCTGCAATTACTCAGTGTCGATACGGGACATGCCTGATAGCGGCCATCAACTACGGAACCCGACATGATACAAACCGTCCTTGGATTTGATTATGGCGAAAAGCGCATCGGCGTAGCAACAGGTCAAACTATTACCTGCCACGCAAGCCCCCTCACCACACTGCAGGCACTGCACAACAAACCGGACTGGGATGCGATTGAAAAGCTGTTCAAGGAATGGCGGCCCGATGCACTAATTGTTGGCATCCCCCGATAC
>JAOUMO010000102.1 GCA_029881425.1 Gammaproteobacteria bacterium | reverse complement strand
GCTTAACGCGGCCACGAATACGCTTCTCGATCTGTAACAGGTCAATTTCACCCTCGATCATACTGAGCAGATATTCCAGTCGCTCGCGTACATCAGAAATACCCAGAATTTTCTGTTTTTCCTCGAGTTTCAATGACATATGCGCAGCAATGGTATCGGACAGGCGCGCAGGATCATCAATACCTGCCAGTGAAGTAAGAATTTCAGGCGGGACTTTTTTGTTCAATTTTACATACTGGTCAAATTCACCAAGAATAGATCGGCACAGTACTTCGAGCTCACGCCCCTGGTCCAGGCTGGTATCTTCGAGCAGCGTGTAATCCGCCGTAAAAAAGGGCTCGTCTTCATAAATGGTACCCACGGTCGCACGCTGCGTCCCCTCAACCAGTACCTTTATGGTGCCATCGGGAAGCTTCAATAATTGCAGGATAGTCGACAAGGTTCCAATTTCATGCACATCATCAATGGATGGGTCGTCGATTTCTGCACTCTTCTGTGCCACCAGCAGTATTTGCTTGTCTTTAGACATGGCGGCATCAAGCGCCTGGATGGATTTTTCACGGCCGACAAACAGGGGAATGACCATATGTGGGTACACCACAACATCGCGCAATGGCAACACCGGTGTTTTGCCTTCATACGCGGTAACATTCAACTCTAATTCATTAGTTTCTTCAGACACAATTACGGCCTCGATGGATCTGGTATAGCCCAATACCAGTTATTTATAAATGACTTATTTGTCAGGTTGGGGCGAACCATTTATGTTCAAGCCCCACTTTATATTTTATAGGCCAAAAAAATTAAATTAATCTGCTTAATTTAATTTTTTTACCAAACGGTCATATCACCGCGTTGACTGTAAAATTTAACCCCTGGTTTAATAATGGTCAAAAAAAAACCGCGCCATGCGCGGTTTTTCCAGATATTAGCCGTTAGTCACTGGATGAGGCACTTTTTTTGCCATCGCCCCCTTCATAAACCATATAAGGCTGGGCCTCACCTTTAATCACGGCCTCATCGACCACGACCTTGGTTACATTCTCCAGTGAGGGCAGATCATACATGGTTTCCAGCAGTGTATTTTCCAGTATCGTCCTCAAACCACGTGCGCCGGTCTTTCGCTCCATCGCCTTCAGGGCAACAGCCTTCAGCGCATCCTCGCGGAACTCCAGCTCACAGTCTTCCATTTCAAACATCTTGTGATACTGCTTGGTCAAGGCATTCCTGGGTTGTGTCAGGATCGTAATCAAGGCCTCTTCATCCAGCTCTTCCAGCGTAGCCACTACGGGCAAACGACCAACAAATTCGGGGATCAGACCATAACGAATCAGGTCATCGGCCTCGAGATCCAGCAGTATGTCACTGGATGATTTCCGGTTGTCCTTTCCGTGTACTTCTGCACCAAAACCTATACCACCCTTTTCAGAACGGTTACGAATTACCTGCTCGAGACCCGCAAATGCACCACCACAAATAAACAGGATATTCGATGTATCGACCTGCAGGAATTCCTGCTGTGGATGCTTACGACCCCCCTGGGGCGGCACCGATGCAACCGTACCTTCAATCAGCTTGAGCAGGGCCTGCTGTACGCCTTCACCAGATACATCTCGCGTGATAGACGGGTTATCAGACTTACGAGAAATCTTATCAATTTCATCGATATAGACTATGCCTGTCTGCGCCTTATCTACATCATAATCACATTTCTGTAGCAGCTTCTGGATGATATTTTCAACGTCCTCACCCACATAACCCGCTTCAGTTAGCGTGGTTGCGTCGGCAATGGTAAAGGGCACATTCAGCATCCTGGCCAGTGTCTGGGCCAGCAGGGTTTTACCCGATCCCGTTGGGCCTATCAGCATAATGTTACTTTTAGCCAGCTCTACATCGTCTTTCTTGTATTTAACTTCAAGGCGCTTGTAGTGGTTATAAACCGCTACTGAGAGTACTTTTTTGGCTCTATTCTGGCCGATAACATACTCATCAAGCAGTTTCTTAATTTCCTGAGGTTTTGGTAACTGCTCAACTGAAGACGCAGTCTGCTCCTGCATCTCTTCACGAATAATGTCATTACACAGCTCGACACACTCATCGCATACAAATACAGATGGACCGGCAATCAGTTTCTTTACTTCGTGCTGGCTCTTGCCACAAAAAGAGCAATAGAGCAGTTTGCCCGAATCTTCATCACTATGTTTATCGTCACTCATGACGTTTCCCCATGCTAGCCCCAGACGCCTTAACCTATACTAATTAAACATTGCCAATCTTTTAGCAAAGTTACAAGTCTACAAATACTGCGGTTATTTAGGCAAAACCAGGCTTCTTCAAATATATAAAGTTAAAAGATAGCGTATTTTCAGGTATAAATAGCCTGAACAGATCAAATTTTTAATACTTTTTACTTCAGTGTAATTTTGCCTACCAGGACAAATGCCACGAAATCATCACACAAAATAACACTAAACCACTGAAAATCAAGAAGATTCTTTAGTTCTAGTCGTTAAAACCTCATCAATCATTCCGTAGGCTACTGCATCTTCGGCGCTCATAAAATTGTCACGTTCCGTATCTTCCGCAATTTTATCCAGAGGCTGACCGGTATGGGATGAGAGAATACCATTCAATCGATCCCTCATATTCAGTATTTCACGTGCATGTATATCTATGTCCGTGGCCTGGCCCTGGAAACCACCCAGTGGCTGGTGAATCATGACGCGTGAATGGGGCAGACAGTAACGCTTACCTGCTGCACCACCCGCCAGCAATAATGCACCCATACTGGCCGCCTGACCAATACACAGGGTTGATACATCGGGTTTGATGAACTGCATAGTATCATAAATGGCCATACCGGAGGTGACGACACCACCGGGTGAGTTGATATATATAGAAATATCCTTGTCTGGATTTTCAGACTCCAGAAACAGCAACTGGGCAACAATCAGGTTGGCCATGTGGTCTTCTATACCGCCAACAATAAAAATGACGCGCTCTTTCAACAATCGAGAGTAAATATCGTAGGCTCGTTCACCGCGAGAACTCTGCTCGACAACCATAGGCACCAGATTGGCCTGAGGGTTTAATGCGCCCTTTTTATCATCAAATGAAAAATGCATGCTTGGTCTCCGGTGGATTTACTGATTTTGATCAGATTTATAAAAATAGTTCTAATGATTGTATGGTCAGATTTAATTAATACAAGCCTGTGCCACTGAAAAATTTATGATCCGCCCATAAAAAAAGCAGGTGGGGAAAACCTCCACCTGCTTCAATAACTAATTCTGTGATAAAAATTAGCCCTGTGCAGCTGGTTTCATCACATCATCAAACGTTTTCTCAACATCCGTTATTTTGGCCTGTCCAACAATCTGATCAACAACCATTTCTTCCATAACCAGCGCTTCAACGCTGGCCATTGCCTGGTGATTGTTCTGATAATGCCTGATCACTTCCTGTGGGTCTTCATAAGTCGATGCAAATTCTTCAATTTTTGCACTTACACGCTCACGATCCACCTTGATATCACCACTCTTAACAATCTCACCGATCAACAGGCCCAGTGCAACGCGACGTGTTGCCTCCTGCTCAAACAACTCTTTAGGTAAAGTCATACCTGCCTGCAACTGCCCGGCCTGTGACATCTGCTGCTGTAAATTAGCGGCCTCTTCATCCACCATGGCTTTTGGTACCTGGATTTCATTGGCTTTAAGCACTGCATCCATAACATTATTTTTCAGCAGTGTAGCTAATTTATTTTTTAGTTCACGATCCATGTTGTCACGGATATCTGAACGCAAGGAATCCATGCTGCCATCAGTAGCACCAAATGATTTAGCAAAGTCTTCATCTAGCTCGGGTAGCTTGGCTTCTGCTACCGATATAATTTTAGTCTCGAAAACAGCAGGCTTACCCTTCAGGTCTTCAACATGATAATTCTCGGGAAAACTGATTTCCATACTGAACTCATCACCCGCAGACTTACCCGTAAGCTGCTCTTCGAAACCGGGGATCATGCTGCTGGCACCAATCACAACAGGAATACTATCGGCTTTGCCACCATCGAAGGCAACACCATCAATGAAACCTTCGAAGCTAACCGTTACCTGGTCACCATCCTGGGATGTACGCTCTACAACCGTATAGGTAGTACGCTGCTTACGCAGGGTTTCAATCATGTTGTCCACGTCAGCATCGCTGGCCGTTGCAGTAACACGCTCAACTTCCAGCTTTGAAAAATCACCCAGCTTAACTTCTGGATAAACTTCAAATGTTGCCGAGTACTCCAGGGGCTCACCCTTACCCATTGTCTTGGGTACAATATTGGGGTTACCTGCAGGGTTTAACTTTTCCTGGATAACGGCATCACGAAATGAAGTTTGCAATACATCACCAATAACTTCCTGGTGAATCTGGTCACCGTATTGCTGCTTTACGATTTTAAAAGGCACTTTGCCAGGACGAAAGCCGTCAACTTTGACACGTGAAGTCATTGACTTCAGACGGTTCTCAACTTCTTTTTCGACAGTCTCAGCCGGTACCTGAATAGTTAATGTACGTTCAAGTCCTTCGCCGGTTTCCATTGAAACTTGCATGGTTAACCTCTTTATCTAAGTAAATATTTGCCTGGTGAAGAAAACAATATACAAGACCACCAGACATAACTTAATAATGTGTAAATGAAGATACTCTACATTAGAGTTTCCACGACCCTGGACACATCATCCTGCCCGGGCGTTAAAATATCGACCTAACCACACATTACACTAAAAAATGGTGCCGCTCCCCAGACTCGAACTGGGACTGATCGCTCAACTGGTACCTAAAACCAGCGTGTCTACCAATTTCACCAGAGCGGCATGCGCACATGACAATCGTGCAAGGCGCGGTATTATATACCAAAATATAATTTGGTGGGTATTTTTTACATTCGAAGCGTTCAATTATGACAAAAGGCTGTTTTTGAGTAGACAGGGACGGTGGCCGACACCCAGGGATCGTGACCTGGATCCCTGTGGATCAAGATCACAGAAGGCGACGATCATGCTCAAATTAGCGCCGGACAAGTCTATCGAACCGGGTTCTCATCTAATTCTAAATTATCGGATCAATTCGGAGATTTTTTAAAACAGGGAAAAAGTGGTGGGCCCTCAGGGATTACGGCCTACTTCCATGTAGGCCGCCCTACGGGCCAGGGTGATGTTAAAAAGCTCAACATCACCCTGTTAAAAATCGCTCCAGGCGATTTTTTCGAACCGGGTTCTCATCTAATTCTAAATTATCGGATCAATTCGGAGATTTTTTAAAACAGGGAAAAAGTGGTGGGCCCTCAGGGATTCGAACCCTGGACCAAGAGATTAAGAGTCTCCTGCTCTACCAACTGAGCTAAAGGCCCGGCTTTGGACTGCCGGATACACGCGCAATGATCATAACCAATAAAAGCAGATCAAAACGCTATAAATCCGGACAATTAGACTACACACAAATAATTTGGTGTGCAAGCAAATTTACCGGTTACAAAAAAGGGTATCCTGAGATACCCTTTTCCTGAATATGGGGTGGATGATGGGGCTCGAACCCACGACCACCGGAATCACAATCCGGGGCTCTACCAACTGAGCTACACCCACCATAGATGTAATATTGGCCAGTACTCCTGTCACCTGCTAACTGGACCAACCTGCTGAACGGCCTGTAAAAATGGTGCGCCCGGCAGGACTCGAACCTGCTACCCTCGGCTTAGAAGGCCGATGCTCTATCCGGATGAGCTACGGGCGCAGTATTTTAAATACCCACGTAACCCGCCTCCCTGCAGGTTATGAATTATCGGATGAGCCCGAGAGGTTACAAACCGTTTACCTCTCTCTGTTCCGATCACCTGGATCGCGACCCTGCGGTCCATGTATTGTCTGGTCGGGGTAGAGAGATTACAAAGTACCTCCTGTACTTTGCCCTTCGGGCCGTGCTTCGCACGTTCAAAATCGCTCCCGGCGATTTTGTCGAACTCTTATCGTTCGCCTCTCTCCACTTATTCCGATCACCTGGATCGCGACCCTGCGGTCCATGTATTGTCTGGTCGGGGTAGAGAGATTCGAACTCCCGACATCCTGCTCCCAAAGCAGGCGCGCTACCAGACTGCGCTATACCCCGAAATTTTTTACGATAGAGCACTTTCGCTAACTCTACCTGAAACCTTCATCAATCTCTAACATCGGGCCTTATCAGGCCAGGGTAGAGAGATTACTCCGGGCTTCCTGCCCTTCGCCCTTCGGGTCAGTGATAAAAAGCAATCACTGCTCAAAATCGCTCCCGGCGATTTTGTCGAACTCCCGACATCCTGCTCCCAAAGCAGGCGCGCTACCAGACTGCGCTATACCCCGAAATATACTCCAACTTCACTGTTCGCGAAGGAAAACGGATACTACGCGCAACCGGGCTTAAGGTCAACAATAAGCAGCGGCTTATTTGTGATTTTCCAGGACTTGTGGAGAGGCCGTCGGGCGTGCGAAAATTCACCGCTTTGTTAATCAGGATTCTACACCATGACCGCAAAAATCATAGACGGTAAACAGATTGCTGCCAATTTACGCAAAACAATTAAGGAACGGGTACAGAAAAGGCTCGACAAAGGCCTCTCTGCCCCTGGACTGGCGGTCATCCTGGTGGGTAGCGATCCAGCATCTGAAGTTTATGTCCGTAATAAGCGCCGCGGATGCGAAGAAACAGGCATACTCTCGAAGGCCTTTGATTTACCGGCATCCACCACTCAAACCGAGCTGAATGCACTGATTGACCAGCTCAATAATGACCCCGAAATCCATGGTATCCTGGTACAGTTTCCCCTGCCCGCAGGACTGGATCAGGATGCGGTCATCGAACGCATCCACCCGGGTAAAGACGTCGATGGTTTTCACCCATATAACCTGGGCCGTCTTGCGCAGCGCAAACCCGCGCTGCGATCCTGCACACCCTATGGTGTAAAACTACTCCTGGACTCCACCAACGAACCTTATAAAGGCAGGAATGCGGTGATCGTTGGTGCCTCCAACCACGTCGGACGACCCGCCGGCATGGAGCTACTACTGGCAGGAGCCACGGTCACTATGACCCACCGTTTTACCAGTGACCTCGAAGATCATGTTCGCCGCTCGGATATCGTTGTAGTCGCCGTGGGTAAACCGGGTCTGGTGAAGGGTGAATGGATTAAACCCGGCGCTACCGTTATCGATATAGGCATCAATCGACTCGACGATGGCTCACTGGTCGGTGATGTTGACTTCGATGAGGCCTCGAAGCATGCCGCCTGGATCACGCCGGTACCCGGTGGCGTAGGCCCCATGACAGTCGCGGTATTATTGAACAATACGGTTGATGCAGCAGATAAACTGGATAGCTAACCAGCCAGGCTAAACCATCACGCCCTGCTGCCAATTCGGGAAGTTGAAATATTCATAACAACACCTGCTAAACTTATTTCCTGGGAGCCTGCATTACCAGGCTGAGATAGCGTTATGAATAGCCTTGGAATTTTCAATCCCGATTTATGATTAATGATGCACTGAGTGAATCCATTATCCTGCTCGCTATTGCCGTCATTGCAGTGGCTGTATTCAGGCGCATTCATCTGCCACCTGTCCTTGCCTACCTGATTGCTGGCATTGTACTTGGCCCCTACGCGACGGCACTGGTTAACAACACGGAAACCATCCATTTTCTTGCGGAACTCGGTGTAACCTTTTTACTTTTCAGTCTTGGGCTGGAATTTTCACTATCAAAACTGATTGCCAACCGTAAAGCCGTACTGGGGCTTGGCAGTACCCAGGTCACCCTGAGCACCCTGCTTGCCGGTAGCGTTTGCTGGGCGCTGGGATTCACCCTCGAGACGGCCTTTGTACTCGGCTGCATACTGGCCCTGTCGTCTACTGCGATTGTTATAAAACAACTATCCGAACAACTGGAAGTTGATTCTCGCCATGGCCGCCTGTCAATTGCCATTCTTTTATTTCAGGATATTGCCGTGGTGCCGATGCTGGTTATCATCCCCACCCTCGCTGGAGATGGCAAAGAAATATTTTTACTGCAACTGGCATTAAGTTTCGTCGAGGGCCTGGCCGTTATTATTATCATGCTGGCCATAGGCCACTGGTTACTACGCCCATTGTTCCGTGAAATTGCACGTGCGCATTCCGCTGAATTATTTACCCTTACGGTTTTACTTATCGCCCTGA
>JAOUMO010000254.1 GCA_029881425.1 Gammaproteobacteria bacterium | reverse complement strand
ACTAAAAACTGATGATCCGGCTTTTACTGAATCCACGCCCTATGCCCCTAATAGCCCCTATTCCGCCTCCAAAGCGGCTTCTGATCATCTGGTGCGCGCCTACTTCCATACCTACGGCCTGCCGGTGGTCACTACCAATTGCTCCAATAATTACGGCCCCTATCAGTTCCCCGAAAAACTGATCCCGCTGGTATTTATTAACGCGCTGGAAGGTAAACCCCTGCCGATATATGGCGATGGCCTGCAAATCCGTGACTGGCTGCATGTCGAAGACCACTGCCGCGGTATTGATGCCGTATTACAAAAAGGCCGTCTGGGTGAAACCTATAACATTGGCGGCTGTAATGAATGGGCCAATATCGACATCGTCAAACTGATCTGCAAACGACTCGATGAGCTCCGCCCTGGTGATAAACCTAAAGCCGAACTCATCACCTACGTCACAGACCGCCCCGGCCACGATAGACGTTATGCTATAAATGCCGGTAAAATAATGAACGAACTGGGCTGGGCTCCCCAATACACCTTTGAAACCGGTATTGAACAAACTATTAACTGGTATCTTGCAAACCAGCCCTGGTGGGAACATGTCCGGGACGGGGAATATCGCCAATTTATAAAACAACAATACCGTGACATCGCCAGTTAACTTGAATAGCCACGAGCCCGGCTTTGGCTATGAAACAAGCCATACATAATAATTACTAACATACATATAACATTAACCACCCTGTAGTATTGTTCCAATTCAAATATTAATAGAACACGCTAGAGCCAACCAAATGATGGAGAAGCAGGACACATGAAGAAAGCACTGATTACCGGCGTTACCGGTCAGGATGGGGCTTACCTGTCTGAATTTTTATTAAAAAAAGGCTATGAAGTGCACGGCATTAAACGCCGCACCTCGCTTTTTAATACGGATCGTATTGACCACCTGTATCAGGATCCTCACCAGAAAGATCGCAAATTTGTGCTGCATCATGGCGATATGACCGATTCCAGCAGCCTGCTCCATATTATGGAAAAAGTGCAGCCCGATGAAGTGTACAACCTCGCCGCCCAATCTCATGTCGCGGTCTCATTTGAAGAACCCGAATACACGGCGAACTCTGATGCACTGGGTACCCTGCGTATGCTGGAAGCCATTCGAACCCTTCACCTCGAAGACAAAACCCGCTTTTACCAGGCCTCCACTTCCGAATTGTTTGGTAAGGTCCAGGAAATTCCACAAAAGGAAACGACCCCTTTTTATCCCCGCAGCCCTTATGCGGCCGCTAAGATGTATGCCTACTGGATAACGGTTAACTATCGTGAAGCCTATAACATGTATGCCTGTAACGGCATCCTGTTTAACCACGAATCGCCTTTACGTGGTGAAACCTTCGTGACCCGTAAAATTACCCGAGTGTTATCCCGCATCGTACTGGGTCTGGAAGACTGTCTCTATCTCGGTAACATGGATGCCAAACGTGACTGGGGCCACGCCAAAGATTATGTTGAAATGCAGTGGCTGATGTTACAGCAGGACTCGGCGGAAGATTTTGTGATTGCAACGGGCAAACAGTTCTCGGTGCGTGATTTTGTTAATGCGGCCGCCAAAGAGCTGGGCGTGACATTACGCTGGCAAGGAAAAGGCGTTGATGAAACCGGCATTATCGATAATCCCGGTGACACAAAACTGAAAAAAGACAGTGTTATCGTACGCGTTGATCCACGTTATTTCCGTCCGACTGAAGTCGAAACTTTATTAGGCGACGCCAGCAAAGCCAAAACGAAACTCGGTTGGGTGCCAAAAATTTCTTTCGAAGAACTGGTTGCTGAAATGGTGCAGCATGATATGAATCTGGCTAAACGCGATGAAATGTGTCGCAAAGAAGGCTTTAAAACCTTCAAGTACAGTGAATAAACCTGCCAGGATTTTGAATAATGGATAAGAATAAAAAAATATATGTCGCCGGACATCGCGGCCTGGTCGGTTCTGCACTAATGCGCCGCCTTGCACAGGGCGGCTATACCAACCTGATCACCCGCACTCATGCCGAGCTCGATTTGCTGGATCAGAAAGCCGTGCATCAATTCATGCTGGATGAGAAACCGGATTACATCTTTCTGGCCGCCGCCAAAGTCGGCGGCATTC
>JAOUMO010000101.1 GCA_029881425.1 Gammaproteobacteria bacterium | reverse complement strand
GGTGGGCCGTCCTTGTAAAAATGATCTATATTTTCACGTAATTCTGCGCGCATCCGGTTGAGGCGCTCCCTGGCCTCTTGAGGGAAGTCGACGCGCTTAATTAGCCTGTGCATATCCTTGTCGAGGCTATCCATGTCCTGCTTTATTTTACTGCGGCAGTGTGTCTCTTTTTGATCGAGGTTTTTTATCTGCTGCTTGATGAAGTTTTCGGGTACCGAGAGGTTAAAGGGTTTAACGGCAACATTGCGTGACTTAAGGGTAATACGTAGCGCGATCGAGGTCTGGGCATTTTTTTTAAAATCATCAACGTAGTTCTGGTAATTGTTTTCCAGTAAGCTGCTGGTCGTCTCTCCCCGGGAATCTATCTCAACTGCCTGGCTGGTTTCATCCTTGAGTGAAATTTCCAACACCTGTTTGATGTCACGGTTAATTTTTATATCAGACGAGGCAAGGGTATTTTTTAACTGGTCAGTCGGGTGAGCGGTTAGCTTCTCACTTATTTTCTTAAAACTGTTTATTATTTTTTCCGGAATCTGTGTATTTGCGCTGCCCATCAGGATAATAGAGTTGAGCCCCTGGTGCAGGCGGCTGAAGGTGCTGGTTAATTTAACCAGGTGTTGTAGTGCGCTACGTTTCTGATTGATTACCTCAATCTCTTGTTCTACGTCGTTTGAGCTTGTATTTCCTTGTAAATCAGCCATTTACTTCACTTGATATGCAGCGGTCTAAGCATAGAATATAGCTTAAAAAAGGGCTTATGTGGGGATCGGCTAAAAGCCCAGGGTCGCTTCCCCGGGCTTTTTGGAGGCGGGCTACATGCCGTTATTGAATTTTTCTGTAGCAGTTACGCCTGAATCGCGTACCAGTTTCAGGCCGATAGCGTATTGCTTAAGAATATTCAGGGACCATTCCAGGCGCTCACGGAAATAGGCATCGGCATCTGTATTATTGAGTGAGGCATCGTCATTTAGCACCTTTTCCACATTACGGATGATCATGTGGTCAGGGATGTAACAGATACGATTATTTTTATAGCTGCTCATGCGTAGTTCAGCTACCGGGTAGGTACCGCCATCTGCGGACGAGATGGTGATAATCTGTGCCGGCTTGTGCCCCAGTTCATTTTTACCAAATAGCAGAAAAAAGTTTTTCAGGCCTGCGGGCACCTGTCCATGCCACTCCGGGGCAATCACTACAAAGCCATCACTGGATGCCAGCTGTTCCCTGATCGGGGTTAACAGGGGCGGCCATTTTTCATCGCCATCCCATACCCCCTGGTCCCATAAGGGCAGGGGGTTGTTTTCGAGGCTGAATAACCAGGTCTCATCACAGATACCCTGCTCGAGTATTTTCTGCACCTGTTTTGCGACCTTGAGACTCTGTGAATTTTTCCGGTGACTGCCACTTATAATGGTAATTTTCATAGTTAAACTCGTGTGTTGTTTTCGAGGGGGGTTATTTATATTTTTTGATATCTTTCCATTTTACACTCATTGGCGAATGAACCCACTCTATAATCATTGACAGTAAACTACGTTTTTTAATTTTTTTATTGGGCGCTGGTTGTGTTTGGGTGTTTACCTGTCGTATCGCGGGCGTAACGCTGTCCATTTCCTCGATGGTATAGGGGGTTGCCGATAGTTCGATACTTTCATAGAGCATCGGCAGTTCTTCGATGGTCTTGCCTTCGTCAATACAGGCCCTGTTTTCCACCAGGTTCTGCTGTACCCGGTGTAGTTGCTGTTTAATTTCGTCCGCACAGTCCGGGTTGGCCAGTATCTGTTTGATGTCTGTTTGCAGGCTGTCGATATCGGTCTTAATACGTTTACGACAGCGGGCCTCGCGCCGGTCGAGCTCCCGGATCTGCTGTTCAATAAATGACCTGGGCACCGGCAGGTTAAAGGCGCGCATGATGATCTTCCTGCCCTTGAGGGCGAGTCGCAGTGCAATCGATGCCTGGGATTTCTTTTTGAAATCATTCACGTGTTCATGCACGTCATGGTCAATGGTTTTTGTCAGGCGGTCATTGTCTGCACCCATTTGCAGCAGCAATTCTGCCTCAGATTTCTGGGATATTTCCAGTACATGCCGGATATCACTCTGGATTTTAAGATCGGTACTGGACAGGGTGTTTTTCAGGGTCTCGGTGGGTTGGCTTTTGAGCCGGTCACTGAGGCTTTTAAACTTATCGATTATTTTCTGCGGGATCTCCGAGGCAGACTGCCCCATTAGCAGCACGGCCTGTAGTCCCTGGTGCAGGCGGTTGAGGGTGGCGGTCAGTTTAACCAGCTTCTGCAGGGCCTGGCGCTTCTGGTCAATGATTTCCAGTTCCGTGGTTGAGCTTTTCTTATTTATACCCCCGAGGATATGGGACATTACGATGTTTTCTCACTGGATAGATGACGTATAAATCATAGTACACAGCAGGTATTTCGACACGGCTTTCATTTTGTGTGCTGGTTCACGATTTATCCACAAAAGCTGTGGATAACTTTGTGGATAAGCTGCGGGAAATAGGTCCTATAGCCTTATGTTAGGGATTTGTTACAAAATGGTTAAAAAATAACCATTAGTATAATAACATAATAAATACAATGACTTACATTTTTTCTAAAATAGGCGTTGACAATAACTATGTATTAAATGCTGCTAATATTTGATATTGATAACTTGCGTGCTGGCTGTGCATAAGTGATATTTAATGTTGACATTTTGTATCTTATTAAGGCAGGTAAAATGAAGACTTGCATCTATCTTGGGCCAGAGCTGGCGGCCTATGGTTTTGGTGAGGGCCATCCCTTTGGGCCCTTGCGCCATGATGCCTTTCGCCAGGCCCTGGTGGCCCAGGGTCTGGATGCATCCCTGCCCATGTTATCACCGGTGATGGCCGATCGAGCCCTGATCGAGCTGTTTCATACAGCGGATTATGTACAGCAGGTGATAAACCAGTCACGGACGGGGCAGGGGTTTCTCGATAGCGGCGATACACCGGCATTTAAGGGTGTGTATGAGGCGGCCGCCTATGTGGTGGGTTCGGTGATCGATGCGGTGGATCGCCTGCTGGCCAGTGAATACCAGCAGGCCTTTGTACCCATTGCCGGCCTGCACCATGCCCGCCGAGATGGCGCGGCCGGTTTTTGCGTATTCAATGATTGCGCGATTGCGATTGAATATTTAAAGCAAAAGGGTCTTCAGCAAATCCTGTATGTGGATATAGATGCCCACCACGGCGACGGTGTGTTTTATGGTTTTGAGGATGACCCTGCCCTGGTTTTTGTTGATCTGCATGAATCGGGCGATTATCTCTATCCCGGTACCGGCAATGCCAGCGAGACAGGCAAGGGTCGAGCCCAGGGGTATAAACTGAATATCCCGATGCTACCGGGTGCCGATGATCGGGCCTTTTATAAGGCATGGGCGACAGCTGAGGCTTTTATCGAGAGATTTAAGCCTGAATTTATTGTGTTGCAGTGTGGTGTGGACAGTATAGCGGGCGACCCGATTACCGACATGGCTTACTCGGCGGCTGCCCATGCTCATGCTACAGGGGCTTTAATAAAGATTGCCGCCCGCCACGCGGGGGGGCGCCTGCTGGCCCTGGGTGGTGGTGGTTACAATCTGGAAAATATTGCCGCAGGCTGGACAGCCGTAGTGAGGGCCATGCTTGAGGGCCAGTGACAACCTGTGCGCTGCAATCTGATTTTGTTAAGCCTGTAATAGTGCATCGATACGTTGCTGGACCTGCTCAACGGTAATCAGTGCCAGTGCCTCGGGATTGCGCACGCGTTTACCCCATTTCGCATCATCAACGCTGAGGCCGTATTCTTTCTCTAGTGCCTCGGGATAGCAGTTCACGGTATTGTGCAGGTTGCTGTAGGGTCCGGTGCGGTAAGGGTTAGAGGTCGCAAACAGGCCAATCACCGGTTTGCCCAGGGCGTTGGCAACATGCATCGGTCCGGTATCCGGTGCAATCACCAGTTCTACCTTGCTGAATATCGCGGCCTGTTGCTTGAGCGTGGTGCGGCCCACCAGGTCGAGGGGTTTGTGCTGGCAGGCATCTGAAATTTTGCGCGCGTAGTCCTTCTCTTCAATTGCCGGGCCACCGGTCAGTACCGTGTCCAGCTGATATCGCTGTTTCACATAATCAATGATGGCCGCATAGGACTGGCTGTCCCAGTTACGCCAGTTTCTTGCGCGGTTGCTGCTACAGGCGTTGATGGCAATAGCCTTGCCGTTAGCCAGGACCTGTTGTGCAAAGGCCCGGTCTTCATCAGACAATGGGATAGCCCATTCAATCACGTCCTGTTTTATGCCGAGCGTGCGGGCGAAGCAGAGAAAGGTATCGAGTACGTGCAGCCTCGGCCGGTCACACTGGATCCTGTGATTCACAAAAAATCGTTGCAGGTTTTTGGAGCGCGGTGCATCAAAGCCGAGTTTGATCGGGGCACGAATCAACAGGCTGGCAAGACTGGCACGTAGTGAAATCTGCATGTGCAGTAGCACATCGAAGCGGCGGCCCCTGAGCTGTTGATACAATGTTCGATAAGCCGATAGTCCCGCGGATTTATCAAAGAGTATAAATTCAACATCGTCGATATCTTTTACCAGCTGGTATTCGGTCCTGCCTATAATCCAGGTGATTTTGGTATCCGGCCACTGATGTTGTATGCTGCGCAGAGTTGGCAACAGGTGCGTGACATCACCAATGGCCGACAGGCGCAGTATGCAAATCGATTCAGGTGGGGTTGTTAAGGGCAATGGCATCAAATACGTTATCGCAACAGGTTCAGCAGAATAATTGCCACATCCTATATGATGCCTCGGTAATTTCAAAGCCGGAAATTGATTTGTTGAACCCGGACTGGTTACAGCGGCATGGGCAGGTCAACCCGATTGCGACCGGCCGGGGTAGTGCCTGGTTTGTTGATTACCAGTCGATGCACTGGGTACTGCGCCGGTATTTGCGCGGCGGCATGGTGGCGCGCTGGAATCGCCAGCATTACCTGGGCTGGCGCAGGGCGAAAAGTCGTGCCTGGCGTGAGTGGGCATTATTGCAGCAGTTGCATAGCGAGGGATTCCCCGTGCCGCAACCGGTGGCGGCGAGTGTCTGCTGGCCACTGGGTCGTGTGGTGGGCATCTATACCACGGCGATACTGCTACAGCGCCTGCCGGATGTCGTTACCCTGGCCGCTCATATAAAACACTCGCCATTGGCACCCCCGTTATGGCAGGCCGTGGGGCAGTGTATTCGACGCTTCCATGATCGCGGTGTGTACCATGCGGACCTGAATGCCGACAATATCCTGTTACAAAAATCCGGGCATATTTATTTAATTGATTTTGATCGCGGTGAGCTACGTGCTGCCGGCCCCTGGCAACAGGCAAACCTGCAACGCCTGAAACGTTCCCTGTTAAAACTTAAAGGCCTGAATAGTACTTTTTATTTTTGTGAAGAGGACTGGCAGTTGTTGCTTGCCGGTTACGCAGAAAGAATATCGGCATAATTTTTTTGTAAAATCGCAAGATAGCGATCAGCAACATCGGCCTGCTGCTGTACCCGTTGTTGTGCCGCCTGCCCCATCTTTTCACATCGGGCGGGATCAGCCAGTAAGGCCTCGATAGTCGTTGCAGCCTGCTGGATATCATCTACCTGGATACAGGCATCGTGTTGTATCAGGTCATCGATTTCATTCTGGAAATTGGTGGCCATGCTGCCGGTGATTATGGCCTTACCCAGGCGTGCCGGTTCCAGTACATTCTGGCCGCCGCGTGGTACCAGTGAGCCACCAACAAACACCAGGCTTGCCCCGGCAATAAACCGGTTCAGTTCGCCCAGTGTGTCGGCCAGGTAAATATCCGTTGTCCCGGTTACTGCCTGTTGCTGGCTACGTACCGCAATCTCCAGTGCCAGGGGTTTGAGTGCATTTAAAATGGCCGGGCTGCGTTCCGGGTGGCGTGGTGCTATCACCATCAGGTGTCCCTGTCGATTCATCGTCTTCCATGCCTCGGCAAACAGTTTTTCTTCGTTATCACTGGTGGAGGCAATCAGGATATAAGGGCGCTCGCTGAATTCAATTACGGCAATGGTTTGTGTATCAGCTGAAAATTTAAGATTTCCAACTACGGTCAATTTACTCTCATCGGCACCCAGTGAAATATAGGCCTGCCTGTCTGTATCTGAACGCAGCAGGATCTTATCGGTTGTATCGAGTGCCTTTTTATATTGTTTTTTGATCCAGCCTGCGACGCTGAGAGTCTTTGCTGAAAGCCGTGCATTAATCAGGCTCAGGGGTATTTCTCTTTTTTTACATTGCAGGTATAGCATGGGCCATATTTCTGTTTCCATCACCAGGCAGATAGCAGGACGGCAGTGTTGCAGGAAGCGTCGTGTTGCCGATTTAGTATCAATGGGGAAATAACAATGGGTGGTATTGTGCAATTGGGATTGTTCTACCCTGTCGGCTGCCGTGGGCGTGGTGGTGGTGATTAAAAATTCGCGTTGCGGGTAATTTTTTATTAATAACTTTAACAGCGGCAGCACCGTATTGAATTCTCCCACCGATGCACAATGAATCCATATCGGTTGTTTGCGAAACGCGGGCAGGGCGAAACCATAACGCTGTTTCAGGTAACGTCTTGACTGATAACGCAGTGCAATTTTTAGCGTGTACAAAAAAATTATGGGTGCGAAAAAAATAATAAAGAGTCGATAGATCATGATTTGTTAGTCGGGTAAATGGGGGCGCTGCCCTCTGGCCGGTTTTTGTAGCGTTTATGCGCCCATAGATATTGTTCGGGATTTTGCAGGATCAGTTTCTCCAGTACCTGGTTGATACGTAGCGTGTCCTGCAGGTTATCGCCTGAAGGGAAATTATCAAGTGCCGGGAAAAATGTCAGGGTATAACCGCGGTTGTCAGGGTTGCGTTTGATGCTATAGGGAACCACTTTTGCATCCGTGGATTTTGCAATACGTGCAGTCGTGGTCAGCGCGGTTGCCGGGATGCCAAAGAAAGGAATAAATATGCTGTCCTTATTGGACACGTCCTGGTCAGGCAGGTACCAGGCGGCATAGCCTTTTTTTAGTCCGCGGATCATGTTGATCGGTTTTCGATGATTAACGATGGATTGATAGAGTTTATTGCGATGGTATTTGGTAAAGGCATCAAACAACGGGTTCTTGGCACGTTTGTACATGACATAAATGGGCGCGTGGTAATTAATAATGGGGCCGCCCACTTCGACACAGGTGAAATGTGCGCTGAGTATAATAATGCCCTGTCCTGATTGTTGTGCTGCCTTTAAGTGATCAAGACCTTCTACTTTACAGATTGAAAATATTTTATCCTGTTGCCACCAGGTCAGGCCCATTTCAAAAGCAGCAACACCAATATTTTCTATACTGGTTTTGAGCAGGTGTTTGATTTCTTTATCGGATGCATCGGGAAAGGCAATGCGTAAATTTATTTCTGCAATTTTTTTTCGGCCAGGAAAGAAAATATAGAGTAGTTTGCCCAGGCCTTTACCCGCTAGTACCAGCAGTGGCAGTGGCAGGGTTGATACCAGGCGCATCAGTGCCAGTGAGAGCCAGGTCGGCCAGTAACGGGGCGACAGGTAGTCGCTTACCTTTATGGGTTTAATGGGAGACATGTTGATATGTCTACCGGGTTAATGTTTTAACCACTGGTTAATTTTTAGTGCATCATTTTCACTGAGTATACCGGCAGCCTGTTTTAATTTTAAAATATTCAGGATGTAGGTGTAGCGTGTCTGCGCATAATCACGCTCGGCACGGTATTGTTCGCGCAGTGCAGCGAGTACATCAACCGCAGTGCGCGTGCCTGCTTCATAACCTGCCTGTGTTGCCTGGTGTGCGGTCTGGGTTGAAATTAGAACCTGCTTGAGGGCATTGACCTGTGCGATGGATGTGGTTACACCCAGGTAACTGTCACGACTTTGCTGGATCGTCTGGCGGTATGCCTTTTCCCTTAAGGCGCGCTGTTGCTCCATGCGTGCAACTGCCTGGCGTGTGCGTGCACTGGTATAGCCACCGGAGTAGATGGGTATGTTGAGTTGCAGGCTTAAGCGGGTATCTTCTGAATCCCGGTCGCCAGCATCATTATCCAGCTGGTCATCACTGTGCTGAACGCTTAAATCGAGAGAAGGGTAGTGTCCCGACTGTTCTATATCGACCTGTTTCTGTGCTGCTTCAAATGCAAGCTGTGCCGCCCGTAATGACAGGTTGTTAGCTATTGCTGT
>JAOUMO010000253.1 GCA_029881425.1 Gammaproteobacteria bacterium | reverse complement strand
GGGAATATCCGCTACCCTGCCCGTCACCCAGACATCCTCACCGGCCATGGATTCAGGCAACAGGTGCAGAAAATGCCAGTGTGCATGCAGCAGCGCCCAGAGCAGGCCACAGCCAAAAAGACCCGTTAATCTCAGCCCTGGGCAATAAAAGATAACTAACAGGCATAAGGGTAACAGGCACAGCCACAGCATAGGCGGCAGTACGGAACACAATTGCAGCGAGAGTATGCCTGCGAGAAAAGACAATACCTGAATTATCAAACTCATCCCTGTGTTTAATTATCGTGTTGGATAGGTGTAAATCTAAACACTATGAGGCAGCCAATATAATCTTAAAACTGGCCCGTTACCAAGGTGAATTATTCCTTTTAACGTGTTTTATGCTAGCAGGTGAACTATCAGGCTTTAAGAAACAACCAACCAGAACCACCTATTACCCAGTAGAATTAAACACAAACAAAAAAACCTATTCAATGTGTCTAACACTGCAAAAGACGATATAATCAACCCATCCCACACAATTAAGATAAACAACCACAGCAGCAATGTAACCTCACATGCCAAAGAAGTTCATCAGCAAATACCTGCCCGACCCGCACAAAATCAAAGACAACCAGTCTCTAAAAATCTTTGGCAAACTACTACATGACCCCAATCTCTGGCACCTGAACCGGAAATCCGTTTCCAGCGCCTTTGCTGTTGGCCTGTTTTTCTGCTGGATGCCCGTCCCCTTCCAGATGGCACTGGCCGCGGGTGTTGCCATCATAATACGCAGTAACCTGCCTATTTCCGTGGCCCTGGTATGGATCAGCAACCCGGTGACTATGCCACCACTGTTTTATTTCGCCTATAAACTTGGCGCCTGGATGCTGGGTACCGCGGCCAATGAATTTAGCTTTGAACTCAGTACCGAATGGTTAATGAGTGAGATGCTGTTGATCTGGAAACCCTTTCTTACCGGCTGCCTTACCCTGGCTATAGTGAGTGCTATCGGTGGATTTTTTGGTATTCGCCTGCTGTGGCGCCTGCACATTGTGCGCTACATCCAGAAAAAACGCCTGCAACGCAAATTAACAAAGTAGAACGCCATGGTCTGGAAACCCCACTCAACAGTTGCTGCAATTATTGAACGCCAGGGGCGCTTTCTCATGGTCGAAGAAGAGAGTGATGGCGCCATAGTCTATAATCAACCGGCAGGGCATCTTGACGCCGATGAAAGCATCATTGATGCAGTGATTAGAGAGACCCGCGAAGAAACCGCATGGCTGTTTCAACCGGATGCAATTACCGGGATCTACCGCTGGAAACAGCCTGGCACAGATCGGACCTTTATTCGATTTGCATTTTGTGGCAGCTGTAGCGACCACAAACCCGGCCAGGCACTGGATGAAGGTATTTTGCGTGCCGTATGGATGAGTCGCGATGAGCTGGTGGCAAATAGCCCAAGACTACGCAGCCCGATGGTGCTGCAGTGTATCGACGACTATCTCGGCGGCCAGCGTTATCCACTTGAGATACTGAGTGATATTAAATGATACGCCTGATATTTATTCTTACTACCCTGTTTATTTCCAATAACGGCCTGGCCTCACAGTCACTCAATCTATGTACTGACTCATGCAGACATAAACAGTCCTTTATTCTCGGCGATGATACCTGGTCAAAAGTGCAGGCCATTTTTTCTGCACGATCAAAAACAGATGCCACGGAAAGACAACAGATAGCACGGGCTATCCTGCTTATTCACCGTGATATCGATAAACAATTAAAAGCCCCACAGGGCAACATACAAACCGGGGAAACAGAAGCCCTTGCCGTACCCGATAAAGAACTGGCACGAAATTTAAACGAATATATGGCACTGCTACTCGACCAGCAACTGGTAAATCGTCACTTCATCAGGAAAACAGAACAGCGCAGCATATTTATAGGCACACAGTATGCCAGCAGCATCCAGTCACATGAGCAGGGCGATATTTTCATCATCCGCATCACCGATGACTCGGATGAAAACAACCTGGTCATACCACTCGATGACTGGAAACACGCCTATACATTGAAAAACATTGGCGAACGCCTGGAAAATTTACAGGAAAAGAATCCAGCCACCAGTAACTGGGATGATGGTCTTGAATAAACGCGTAATCGTCGGTATGTC
>JAOUMO010000100.1 GCA_029881425.1 Gammaproteobacteria bacterium | reverse complement strand
AAGATAAAGCCAACCTGTTTGAATCCTTTACCCAGGCCAATAATGATATTTATAAACATAATTCTGGCACCGGTCTCGGACTGGCCATTTCAAAACAGCTAATCGAACTCATGCACGGTTCTATTGATGTTCGCGACAATCAACCACAGGGATCCATTTTCTGGATTCAACTACCCATTAAAGAAATTCAGGCGCCAGAGGAAACGCTTAAGACTATTAAGCCCCTTTCATTCGAAAAACTTCACGGCCTTGACGTGTTAGTGGCCGATGACAATGAAATCAATCGTAAACTTATTTCCTCATTGCTGAACCTGTATGGCATACATATCATTGAAGCCGAGAATGGACAACAGGCACTTGAGCACGCCAGCACCAGAAACTTTGACCTTATCCTTATGGATATACGCATGCCGGAGCTAAGCGGAATTGAGGCTACTGAAAAAATAAGATCTGCCGTGAATGGCATTAATAATAAAACGCCCATCATCGCCCTAACCGCCCATGCACTACCCCATGAACAAAAAATGTTTATGGATGCTGGCATGAATGCCTGCCTGACCAAACCGGTTCTCGATTACCAGCTCTACGAGCTATTTGATCACTGGGTTGAGAATAATTAATAAAACAAAAAAAAGGCCTGCACACTGGCAGGCCCTTTTGCATACTGTTATCGTGAAATTACAGTTTGTCAGCTTCGCTAGCCAGGTAAGACGCTACACCTTCTGGTGTTGCATCCATACCTTTATCACCCTGGTTCCAGCCTGCAGGGCAAACTTCGCCATGCTCTTCGGTAAATTGCAGCGCATCGATCATGCGCAACATTTCATCTATATTACGACCCAGTGGCAGATCATTAACAACCTGGTGACGAACCATGCCTTTGTTATCGATCAGGAATGAACCACGGAAGGCAACCTTCGCTTCTGGATGCTCAACGTCATATGCCTGACAGATACTGTGATCAACGTCTGCAACCAGTGGGTATTTAACCGCACCGATACCACCCTCATTGATGGCCGTATTACGCCATGCATTGTGAGTAAACTGTGAATCGATAGAGATACCCACGACTTCAACACCACGTTTTTTAAATTCTTCCAGGCGATGATCGAATGCAATCAGCTCTGAAGGACAGACGAATGTGAAATCCAGTGGATAGAAGAAGATAACGGCATACTTGCCTTTAGTTGCTTCTTTAAAATTATAGCTATCTACAATTTCACCATTGCCCAGAACTGCTGCTGCAGTGAAATCCGGCGCTTCGCGACCTACTAGTACACCCATGACAGGCTCCTTATATTATTATCAGGGAGGAATAAAATAAACGCGTATTCTATTCCCCATAAAAATCAGGTTCAAGTGTTACACTTCAACCCACATAAACTATTTTGCTTACAATACAATGTAACCACACTACTTATGCCATTATTAGACACTCGTTTTTTTCAACGTGATGCCTGTCAACTTGCACAGGCACTACTCGGCAAAATTATTCGCCGTAAATATCACAACAAATGGCTAGCTGCACAGATAATTGAAACAGAAGCCTATTATCTGGAGGATAAAGCCAGCCATGCATCACTGGGTTTCACTGAAAAACGTAAAGCCCTGTTTATGCCTGCCGGCACTATTTACATGTATTATGCCCGTGGCAGTGATTCACTCAATATCAGTGCCGAGGGTGAAGGCAATGCCGTGCTTATCAAATCTGCCTGTTTTTTTCAGGACCGGTTATCGGATCCCAATGCCTTGCAGATAATGCAACAACTCAATCCAGCGGCCTCAGGTGCTCATCGACCAGCAGACAAACTCTGCGCCGGACAGACCCTGCTCTGCAAGGCACTGCACCTGAAAGTCAGTGAATGGGATCAGCAGCAGTTTAATCCAGAATTATTCTACCTGGATGACACAGGTTACCGACCCTCAGCAATTATTCAAACCACTCGCCTGGGCATCCCCAAAGACCGAGATCAACAGCTGATGTACCGCTTTATTGATGCTGATTATTGCCCGATGTGTACCCGTAACCCGCTCACACAACGTAATTGCCTGGAAAACCGGGATTACATAATACATAAATACTGATGAGTGAGCCGGCATAACCAGCACCTATGCTAATGCATCACTGAGCCGGCTAACATTTGATTTTTTATATCGATGCGATTGATTAAATCAATCGCCAGCCAGACAACTCTTATTTAGCCCTGGGCCGGAACGCCTTGATCACCGTCTCATGCGTCTCGAGGAAGGGACCTTCAATTAAATCCACACAATAGGGTACAGCGGGAAATACCGCATCGAGGCATTCACGAATAGATTTTGGCTTGCCCGGCAGGTTAATGATCAGGCTCCGGTTACGAATACCGGCAGTCTGGCGTGACAGGATCGCAGTAGGGACATACTGCAGGCTGACCTGGCGCATAAGCTCACCAAAACCCGGCATCATTTTATTGCACACAGCCTCGGTGGCCTCGGGCACCAGGTCACGGGGTGCCGGCCCGGTACCTCCCGTAGTGACAATCAGGCAGCAGCCCTCGTCATCGGCCAGCTCTATCAGGGTCTTTTCCACCACCGGCTGGTCATCGGGAATCAACCGGTATACCGCCTGCCATGGGGACGACAGGTAATCCGTGAGGGTATCCTTAATCGCCTGGCCGGATAAATCCTCATAGACACCTGCACTGGCACGATCGGATGCGGTCACAATACCAATTTTAATTTCAGCCTTAGCCTCGGACATAGTCTCACCTGTTTTATATTTAAGCGGCACACATTATAGGCCTAATCCATTCATTATTTAAAATTCGCTTAGCCGGTGCAAAGCACAACATTTCTGCTAAATTTTAAATATGGAGGACCATATATGAGCAAACCCACCGATGACGAATTAAAAATAGCCCTGCAGGAAGCCATCAGGATGAAAGAACAGAATGATGACCCAAAGTATGTGGCGAAGGCCCTGCTCAGCCACAATTACCGTATTAAATACCTGCAGCAGGTACTACAGATTGCCGACCGTTTTATGAATCATGGCATGGCTGAACACGAACGTTCGCAATTATTGCGCATGATCGAAAAGGCAAAAGATGCAGAAAGCAGCACGGCCCACGATGAACGTGAAGATTTTGGCCTTGAATAGATGGCGTCGTATATAAAAAGAAAACGCAAATAAACACGAATGAGCGCCAATACGGGTTGCTCATTCTTACTCACCTTAGGTCTTGCCCCGGATGAGTATTTATTGACTATCTATTTTTATTCGCGTGGTTAGCGTTCATTCGCGTTTTCTTTTATTTTTTAAATGAACGTAAGCCAATGCCATCACCTGATAACCCTGGCCTCACCCACACCCCGGTAATCCGATGCGGCACTGGCCTGCTGGCTGCGTTTATCCCAGATGACCAGCTGCATATTCCCCCAGGTATTTTCTGCTGCCTGTAGCAGGTGCCCCTTCTGTTCCAGCTGTTTTAACGCATCCCGACCCAACAGTATCGGCTCAACAAATATTTTATCCGGCAAATACTGGTGATGGTAACGCGGCAAATCAACAATCGCTTTGGCATCAGCGCCGTTCAAAAATTCCAGCGCACCGAGTAACACCATAGTAATAATACGACTACCACCCGGTGTACCCATGACGGCAACCCGGTCATCGGTTTCAAAAAAACTCGGGCTCATGCTGGATAGCATACGCTTACCGGGGGCAATGGCATTGGCCTCGGCACCCACCAGACCATATACGTTCGGCTCACCCGGTTTAGCCGAGAAATCATCCATTTCATCGTTCAATAACACGCCGGTACCCGGCACCACAAAACAGGCACCAAAGGGGTAATTGATCGACAGGGTCGCGGCGACCCGGTTGCCTTCATTATCGATGATAGAAAAGTGTGTTGTATCCTGTCCCTGCACTGGCTGCATAATACCCGGCAACAGTTCACTGGGCGTGGCCCTGTCGGGATGAATGCCAGCAGCCAGCCCCTGTGCATAGGCGGGGTCCATTAAACGCTGCATGGGCACATCGACAAAATCCGTATCGCCAAGAAATTCGGCACGGTCACGGTAGGCACGGCGCATTGACTCGACCACCCGGTGCATCACATCGGCCTCACCCATTGACTCCATTTTGAAGGCCGACAACTGGTTGAATATTTCAACCAGTGCAACACCACCGGATGATGGGGGTGCTACCGAGGTGATTTTCATACCACGATATTCACCCCGTAACGGTTCACGCTCAATCACTTTATAGTCGGACAGGTCCTTTAACTGCCAGATACCACCGGCCTCGGTCACGCCCTTAACCAGTTTTTGCGCCAGCTCACCGCTATAAAAACCCGCAGCACCCTGGCTGGCAATTTTTTCCAGTGTTGTGGCCAGCTCGGGCTGACGAATCACATCACCCTCGGCCGGCACTTTATTATTGCGTAGAAAAATAGCGGCGGCGTCCTTCGATGACTGCAACGCCCTGAGCCTGAAGCCGGCCATGCGCCGGTAATGGGCATCGACCTTAAAGCCCTGTTTTGCATAACGAATCGCGGGTTGCAAAGCCTGCTGCAGTGACAGGCGCCCGTATTGTTTAACCAGGTGCACCATCGCCGCCGGCACGCCGGGAATCCCCGCCGATAGTGCACCATCCACTGATGCGCCCTTGATCACATCACCCTGTTTATCCAGGTACATATCACGATGCGCGCTGAAGGGTGCACGCTCTCGCCCATCCAGCATCACCTCATGCCCATCCTCGGCCCGGTGCAGCAGCCAGAAGCCACCGCCACCAATTCCCGAGCTGTAGGGTTCGACCACGGCCAGTGCGGCGGTGATGGCCACCGCCGCATCAAAGGCATTACCGCCCGCGGCGAGAATCTCTTCACCGGCCCGCGTCGCCAGCGGGTGCGCACTGGCAATCGCCGCCTGCTGCCTGGCCGATACCGGCGAAACGACCAGCAAAACCAGAAGAATATAATTTTTTAATTTTTTCATATTTTTCACATTCGTTAATCAATGCATAGCAGTTACTGACATGCGTTTCGGCTTAAAATCAAAAATGATAAAAAAAAACAAAAAACGCAAATGAACGCGAATATACGCAAATAAAAATTAAAGAATTTATAGGGTGTATGCCATCGGCATACAAACTGGGCATTTGCGTTTTCTTTTAATCTTTTTAAACAATCAATAGTCCGTGTATTGGAGAGACTATTTTAGCTTCATATCTAACCACATTATTTTTAACATAAAAAAAGCCCCGACATGCGGGGCTCCTGCAAACAGGCCGGTTTAGCCCTGGCCAACCAGTTGTTTGTATTTTTCCATCAACTCATCAACTGTTTCCTCGTGATCGGGGTCCTTGGGAATACAGTCTACCGGACAAACTTCAACACATTGCGGCGTATCATAATGCCCCACACACTCGGTACATTTGTTGGGGTCAATCTCATAAATCTCATCGCCCGCAGTAATCGCCTCATTCGGACATTCCGGCTCACATACATCGCAGTTGATGCATTCATCAGTAATTATTAACGCCATATTTAACTCCTGGCTTGAATATATGTTTAAAAAATCAGCTTTGGATACCCAAAATACCCAGAGCTGATGTTTCACTCTTCAGCTAATTATAACCCATCAGCCACTGGCGTGACGTGCCAGTTCGGCAGCCACCGCCGGGTGTACGAATTCCGATACATCACCGCCATGTTGTGCAATCTCCTTCACCAGCGTGGAGGATATAAAACTGCTCTTTTCCGAGGGCGTCAGGAACAGGGTTTCGATATCCGGTGCCAGGTGACGGTTCATACTCGCCAGCTGCATCTCAAATTCAAAATCCGATACAACACGCAGGCCACGCAAAATCACATTGGCCTGTTTCTCGTGTACGAAATCCACCAGCAGCTGCGAGAAACCACAGATTTCCACGTTATCCAGACCGGCCAGCACGGTGTTTGCCAGCGCTACCCGCTGCTCCAGGTCAAACAGGGGCGTCTTACCGGGATTGACGGCAATCGCGACAATCACCCGGTCAAACAGGCCGGAGGCTCGCTCCAGCAGGTCCCTGTGGCCATTCGTCACCGGATCAAATGTACCCGGATAGACCGCTGTCACCATTATTTTGTATCCTGTATTGGCTGCCGTATGGCCAGATGATAACTCACCTGACCCGCTTTTTTCCCGCGTATTATATGCCAGTTTTCCGGTAGTGCCGGCAATTCATGCTGGCTGGACAGCTCGAGATAGATTGCCGCTCCCTCGGAAAGTGACTGGCTATCCTCCAGTAAACGACAACTCTCTGCCAGTAAATCGGCATCATAGGGCGGATCGAGGAACACCAGGTCAAACACCTGTTGATTGCCCCTGAGCCACGCCAGCGCATCCTGCTGGTGCAGGCTGATATTCGGGGCCTGCAGGGTTTTTATATTCTCTGCCAGTAACTGACAGGCCGCCGCCTGCTGCTCGATCAGCACCACCCCTGCGGCACCGCGGGATGCAGCCTCGAAACCCAGCGCACCGCTACCCGCATACAGGTCGAGGCACTGGGCACCTGGCACATAGGCCTGCAGCCAGTTAAACAGGGTTTCACGCACCCGATCCGGTGTCGGCCTCAGGCCCGCCTGCTCAATCACCGGCAGCACACGGCTACGCCAGCGACCGCCGATAATCCTTAATTTTCCCAAATTATCGCGGCGCATGAGGATACATTAATTAATGACAGAAAAAATTGATACAAAACAAACTCAGCCATCACTGGCCTGGCCACCGACTATGACCGTGAGCATCCTGTCCGGTTGCAGGCGCCGTTGCAGGGCATTAACTATCGCACCCTGGTCAACCGCTTTTATCTTACCAATGAAGGTATCGAGATAATCCAGTGGCAAATGGTAAAAACCAATCATCGACAGGTATTCGACAATTTTACTATTACTATCGACCTTCAGCGGGAAGCCACCGGTAATGTTTCTCAAACTGGCATCCAGCTCAGCCGCCTCGGGCCCCTTCGCCACATACTCCCTCAATGATTTGTTCAGTATCGCCAGCGCCTGTTCCGCCTGGTCATTACGTGTCTGCAGGCCCATCTGGAAAGGCCCCTGCTGGCGCATCGGTGAAAAATAACTGTAGACGCTGTAGGCCAGGCCGCGTTTTTCACGCACCTCATCCACCAGCCGTGATGCAAAACCGCTGCCACCAAAGGGGTGGTTGGCGACATAAAGAGTGAAGTAATCCGCGTCACCCCGATAGGTACCCAACTGCCCCACCAGCACATGGCTCTGGCGTGAAGGAAAATCAATACGAATGGTTTTTGCCTCGGTCAGCGGCTTTACTTCTGGCAGGGCAGCCGGCTGTTCACCGACGGGCAGATCAGCCAGTAGCTGGTTCACCAGCGCCTCTGCCTGTGGCCGGCTCAACTGGCCGACAATAGCCACGGTGACGTTTTTGGCGACGTAGTACTGATTATAAAATGCCTTAACGTGTTGGCGTTTCAGTTGATTCAGACTGTCTTCGGTTCCGCCGGACGGATAGGCATAGGGATGATCACCGTAGAGGGCCTTGAAAAAAGTATCACTGGCAATCGAAGCGGGTGACTGCTTGCTGGCCTTTACCGCAATTTTCATCTGCGCGAGGTCGCGTGCAAATGCCGTTGCCGGAAAGTCAGGCTTTAACAGGATACGTTTGAGGTTCGCTAATGCGGGTTGCAGGTAGACATCATCACGCAGGCTACGCAAACTCAGCCAGGCCATATCCTTCAGCGCACCATTGGAAAACTGTGCACCGACTGATTCAAAATTCTCTGCCAGTTGCTGCGCCTTCAGGCCACCGGCCCCTTCGATCAACAGGCCATTCGTCAACTGCGCCAGGCCCAGCTTACCTGCATCACGTGAACTGCCCGCATCAAACACCAGGCGCACATCGAGCATCGGCAACTCCATTGAGGGCACAAAATAAACCCGTGCACCATTGGCGGTTTCCCAGTACTGGATATCGGGATTGGCCCAGGCTGGCTGCAGCGCCAGGGCAGCCAATAAAAAGATAGTGGAACGAATTAATTTAACGACCATGACGCATAGCTCCCGTTGATTTCTTCAGCGCACGACCATCCACTGGCAGGGGCTCGAGTACCGCTACCGTTAACTGGTCTCTATTGAGGTATTTTTTAGCCACCGCCTGCACCTGCTCCGCCGTCACTGACTTGATGCCATCGAGGTATTCCTGCTTGCGCTGCCAGCCAACACCAATGGTTTCGAGAATTCCCATTTGCATTGCCTGGTAAAAAACGGAGTCCTGTTCATACACCGATGATGCCATCACCTGTGCCTTGACCCGTTGCAGCTCTGCCTCAC
>JAOUMO010000099.1 GCA_029881425.1 Gammaproteobacteria bacterium | reverse complement strand
TTTATGGTGAATCATCGAGGTCTTACCATGCATAATTTCCCTGGCATGGATTATTTTTCCGCCAAACACCTGGCCAATACTTTGATGCCCCAGACAGACGCCCAGTATCGGCAACTTGCCGGCAAAATGCTCTATTACCTGCATGGAAATACCGGCCTCGTTTGGGGTACAGGGACCGGGGGAAATCATAATGCGTTCGGGCTGCATTTTTTCAATATCTTCAATCGTAATCTGATCATTACGATACACGACTACATCCGCACCCAGCTCACCCAGGTATTGCACCAGGTTATAGGTAAAAGAATCATAATTATCGATCATTAACATCATGATAAGGCCCAACAAAAAATAACAGAAAAAAACTCTCCGCGAATAAACGCAAATAAACGCAAATAAAGAAAGCTATTGTTTTTTAACTGGCGTTTACTGGCGTGCATTTGCGAACCCTATCTAGCGGTGCGAGCCGTCCAGCCCGGCCTCGGCCATGGCCACGGCACGAAATACAGCGCGCGCCTTGTTCATGGTCTCTGCCCATTCATTTTCTGGCGTCGAGTCGTAGACTATACCCGCACCCGCCTGTATGTTCAGGATATTGTCTTTTATCACGGCGGTACGAATCGCTATCGCCGTATCCATGTTGCCATTCCATGACAAATAACCCACCGCGCCAGAATAAACACCACGTTTTACCGGCTCCAGCTCATCAATAATTTCCATGGCACGAATCTTGGGCGCACCGCTGACAGTCCCTGCAGGGAATGTTGCGCGCAGCACATCCATTGCCGTCATTTCCGGCTTTAATTTTCCGGTCACATTAGAGACGATATGCATCACGTGCGAATAACGTTCGATAATCATTTTATCGGTTAACTGGACACTACCGATCTGGCTCACGCGGCCCGCATCATTACGCCCCAGGTCAATCAACATGAGATGCTCTGCCAGCTCCTTCGGATCGGATAGCAGGTCTTTTTCCAGGGCAAGATCGTCCGCTTCATCCTTACCCCTGGGACGCGTGCCGGCAATGGGTCGCACTGTCACTTCGTCATCCTCGAGGCGTACCAGTATTTCTGGTGATGAGCCGACTACATAGTGATCATCCAAATCGACATAATACATATAGGGCGATGGATTAAGGCTGCGTAATGAACGGTATAAATCCAGCGGTGGTGCATGGAACGGAATCGACAGCCGTTGTGACAGGACTACCTGCATCACATCACCATCCACAATATATTCACGCGCTTTTTCTACGGCCTGCTTGTAACCCTGCTCTGTAAAACCGGAAACAAAATCATCTTCTGTTATTTTACGACCGATAGCAGCCGGTTTATAGGTAGGTACCGTCTCGTGCAGTTGCCGTTCCAGCTGGGCCAAACGTTGCTGTCCATTTTCCAGTGCCTGCGCCTGCGCAGGATCCACATGTATAATTAAATACAGTTTGCCACTGAGATTATCAAAGACCACAACCTCTTCAGACAACATCAATAAAATATCGGGGGTATTGACACTATCCGGTTTATTATCATTTGCCAGTCGGGGTTCGATATAACGAATAGTGTCGTAACCAAAATAACCAACCAGTCCACCGGTAAATCGCGGCAGTCCCTCTACCTCGGCAACATTTAACTGCTGCTGGTATTTTTCTATCCAGTCGAGCGGATCGTCCACCGTAAAACTTTCTGAATTTTCATAACCGTTTTCTACCGTGACCTCATGGCCAGAAATTTTTATACGGGTATGGCAGGGCAGACCAATGAGCGAATAGCGCCCCCATTTCTCACCGCCCTGAACGGACTCAAACAGATAGGAGTAGGGGCCATTGGCCAGCTTAAGGTAGGTACTTAATGGGGTATCAAGATCGGCCAGTACTTCACGTACCAGTGGTATCCGCTTGTATTTTTTTTGTTTTAGCTGCTCGAACAATTCGGGGTTCATGGTTCTTTCCAGGCATTTTAATTAGCAATATGGTTTATACACAGTTATACCAGCCACCATCGCCAGCTGGCGTATAAACGCATATCGGTTTGCCTGCAAGGTAAATGCATCGTGCTTGCTCAGTTCCAGTCCACTACCGTTTGAATATCATTCATCGAATCAACCACTGCATCGGGATTATAGTCACGGATATCCTCACCATGATTATAACCGTAGCTCATGCAAACAATATCAAAGCCCGCTGCACGTGCTGCTTTAACATCACTCATGGAGTCACCCAGCATGAGCGACTGGTCTGCGCTTACACCCAGTTTTTCTGCCGCGTGCAATAAGGGCGCAGGATCCGGTTTTTTCTGCGGCAGGGTATCACCACAGATAACGATTTCAAAATAATCGGCGATACCAAGGTCCCTTAAAATAGGCAGGGTAAATTGCGCAGCCTTGTTAGTCACGCAACCAATCTTTACATCTGTATTACGCAGGAAATCCAGAGCCTCTTTCACACCAGGATAAAGACAACTACGCCTGGATGTATTTTCCGCATAAAGCGCATTGAAAATAGGCATGGCCTTTTCAAACAGCGCTTCGTCCGGCTCACCATCCAGCTGGTTAATCAGGCCGCGACGCACCAGGCGCTCGACACCATTACCTACCCAGTGACGTACACGCTCTTCACCACGTACTGGCATATCCAGCGCCTTGAGCATTTCATCCACGCAATAGGCCAGGTCGGGCACACTATCAACCAGCGTACCGTCCACATCAATCAAAACCATCGCCGGCTTCTTTATCGTCATCATTACTCCAACATAACCTGTTACAAACTTTGTTGCAAAAACGAGGACACCACTAAAACCTGTTTAGCAGGCCTTCGTGTCATGACCTTAGTTTTTAGACTTTTGCTTTCGCCAGTTCAGCTCGCATCGCACCAACAACGGTATCGTAGTCATTAGCATCATCTTTGCCTACGGCACCAAAGATAGCCGATCCTGCAACGAACATATCGGCACCGGCCTCGGCAATCTCGCGAATATTATCGACCTTTACACCACCATCGATTTCGAGGCGAATATCATAACCCGACTCATCTATCAGCTTACGTGCTGCACGTAATTTGTTCAGTGTTTCGGGGATGAATGACTGGCCACCAAAACCGGGATTTACCGACATCAATAAAATCACATCCACCTTGTCCATGACGTGTTTCAGGCAATCCAGCGGTGTTGCAGGATTAAAGACCAGGCCAGACTTACAACCCAGTTCACGGATCATCTGCAGGCTGCGATCAATATGCTCAGAGGCTTCAGGATGGAAGGTAATGTATGAGGCACCGGCCTTGGCAAAATCTGGGATAATGCGATCGACAGGCTTAACCATCAGGTGCACATCGATTTCAGCCGTAACGCCGTGTTTACGTAGTGCCTCACACACCAGCGGCCCAATGGTCAGGTTTGGTACATAGTGATTATCCATAACGTCGAAATGCACAACATCTGCACCGGATTTAATTACGTTATCCACTTCCTCACCCAGACGGGCAAAATCTGCTGATAAAATCGATGGGGCAATTTTGAAATCTGCCATGGTCTGTTCCTCATTGGAGCCTAAATTCAAGAGCTGCACACTTTACCTGATAAATGCTGTTTTTTCAGCCTGCTGACCGCATAAATCCGTTGTTTTTGCTAAAAATAATTGCTTGTGGACTGATTTTTCTGGCTTTTTACAAACTTTCTGCCCGTCAGCCGGTCCTATTGCTATTAATATATTTAATAACCCTGCGATAACTCAGGCTTCTCACGGCAAAAAATTTGATTATTTTCAAGAAAAACCACCAATCTGTCGATTTATTCAAGCTATTCCCAGATGGTAATTTACTTTACCTGCCAGCTCTGACAAAATCGGCGACCCAAGATTTTAGGTTTCCCTTTTAATAGTAGTATTCAGGAGTATTTTGATGAAAAAACAAATCATGGCACTGATTGCAGTTTCTGCATTAACAGTATCTGCCTCCGCTGTAGCTGGCGATGCCGCTGCGGGTAAAGCTAAAGCCGCAGTATGCGCTGCATGTCACGGCAATGACGGTATGGGCAAAATGCCAACTTACCCAAACCTGAAAGGCCAGAAAGAAGTTTACATGGTTAAACAGCTGAAAGCCTTCCGTGACGGTACGCGTAAAGACCCCACCATGAATGCTATGGCGAAACCACTGTCTGACAAAGATGTGGACAACCTGGCGGCATACTACGGTGGCATGAAATAAGTACTGCTAAGTATTAGAAAAAAGCCCTGCCCTGCAGGGCTTTTTTTTGCCTGTTAAATATCAACACCGATAAATTTTGCCGCTTCGACCAGGGTCTCCAGGCCGGCAGCCTGCTTCACACCCTGCTCACTCAGGTGCCTGCGCCACGCCCTGGCACCGGGCACCGCCTGATACAGGCCCATAATATGCCGTGTGATCGCATGCAACTTTGTGCCTTTATCCAGCTCTGCCGCAATATAGGACATCAGGCCCTGCAACACCGCTTCACGGGTGACAATCTCCGCCTTATCGTCATAAAACAGCCGATCGACCTCGGCCAGGATATAGGGATTATGATAGGCCTCACGCCCCATCATCACGCCATCCACATGCTCTAGCTGGGCAATGGCAGTATCCAGCGATGTCAGTCCGCCATTGATAATAATCTCCAGCTGCGGATAGGCCTGTTTGAGCCGGTACACCACGTCATAGTGCAGCGGAGGAACTTCACGATTTTCTTTTGGACTCAACCCCTTTAACCAGGCCTTGCGCGCATGCACGATGAAGACCCCGCAACCGGCATCGGCCACGGTCTCAACAAAACCAGAAAGGTGCGCCCAGGAATCCAGCTCATCGATGCCGGTACGGTGCTTGACTGTAACCGGAATGGAGACCGCCGCCTGCATTGCCGACACGCAGTCGGCTACCCGTTGTGGCGTAGCCATTAAACAGGCACCAAACTGACCGGATTTGACGCGTTCACTGGGGCAACCCACATTCAAATTCACCTCGTCATAGCCATAGCCTTCTGCGATACGGGCGCATTCCGCCAGGTCTGCTGGCTCACTACCCCCCAGCTGCAGCGCCAGGGGATGCTCTGCAGGATTGAATTCGAGGAAGCGCTGCCGGTCACCCCTGAGAATGGCATTGGTGTGAACCATTTCGGTATACAACAGGGCGTGACGAGAAATGAGGCGCAGGAAATAACGCTCGTGACGATCGGTCCAGTCGAGCATGGGGGCAATGGAAAAACGGCGATTGATCAAGACTTGTGGCCCCTGTAACGAACAAACCACATGATGGATGATGTGGCGGATATAATCAAAAATTAATACCCTGTTTTACTTCATCGGGTAATTATATCAGGCTGGTTAGCATGGCCAGCAGTAAAATAATGCAGGTTGCAGCCATTAGTATATAGTGAGTTTGCGTCATAACATTCACCTCGGATTAATTGAATCCCTGGCTAAATTATGGATTAATACAAACGCATTAACCTGTCCAGGCCACAGGCTTTGAGGCATAGCTCACAAAGCGCTGGATTAGCGGCACAAAAGTTGAAGTTAACGGTATTAATAGATAATCACCGGCGGCATCGGGCAGTCCAGACAGGCTGTAATGGCACGTAATAACTCGACCTCTGCCGGCATAATTATGCCATCGTCAATAACCGCATCGGCACAGGCGGTTACCAGTGATTTTTTTAAGAGTGGCGATAACTGGTTTAATCTATTCAGTGAGGCAGTCAATTGCACTGCTCGCACCTGTTTTAGCGGCATCAGCGATACATGCTGCTGCGAAAAGGTTTTTATATTTTTTAAATAACAGGCCTGTTTTTTTTCATCGGCCTGACCACTGGCCTGGATCATAACAGAGAGTATCAACTGGATATCATCCAGCACCGGCCTGAAGGAATGGTATTTTATTTTATCTGCACGTACAGCCTGCACAGCCAGGTGCTGTTGTAATAGACACACTAAAACAAATTCAAACAAACTGTAGTTATTGTCATGCACAACCAGCGCATCGACCGTTTTCAAAAACTGTTGACGCCCCGGTTGATCCAGTCTTTTTAAAACGGGTAATAACAATTCGATCAGGGGCAAACGTAAACGCCGCTCCAGCTGCAAAATAACATCCAGCTGCCGCCCCAGGCTGTCCATTAATACCTGTTCGCCCGCCCGTTGCAAAAACAAAAGACCCGCCTGTTTTGACATGCCACCTAATATCAACGCATAAACAATGCCCTTTGCGGTTGTCGAGTCATGTACCTGCGTTAATAATTCAGCAGAAAACTGTTTATATAAACCCTGGGCATAAATTAAATGATCGGAGTCCGGCTGCCCTATGGATTGTGCCAAACCGGTAGCACTGGCAGCAAAACCATGACGGCCATCAAAACCGGTAAAGGATTCTGGGACCGCAACCTGCTGCTGCGCCACAATCTGTTGTGCGCGCCTGCTCGTCAGAAAAACCGGGTCAAGCAATGCTATTCTTTCATCCAGCGGCGGATGGGTTGCCAACAGGCGCCCCAGGCTGACATGCAGTGTTTCACCAAAACACATGTGGCTCATGTCTTCGGCATAACGTGAATTCAAATGGGCACCCTGCGTCGCTTCCTTTATTTTAAACAGGGCACCGGCGATACCGGCCGGATTACGCGTAAACTGTACAGCCGAGGCATCGGCAAGAAACTCTCTCTGCCTTGAAATAGCAGCCTTGATCAGGCGCCCAAAAAACAGGCCGATATAGCCTATAGCCACCAGCGCCAGGCCGATAACTAGAAACGCCGATCTCGCACCGCCTTCCCTGTCACCATAATGATTTCGACTACGACTAAAGCCGCCACGAAGAAAATAGTAACCGATCTGTCCCAGTGCAAGTATACCCGCCAGTATCGCAATGAGACGCACATTGAGGCGCATATCGCCATTTAGGATATGGCTGAACTCATGGCCGACAACACCCTGTAATTCATCTCGCGTTAGTGCATCGAGTGCACCTTTGGTAACCACCATGACGGCCTCTGTCGGCTGATAACCGGCAACAAAGGCATTAATGCCCTGCTCCCTGTCCATAATATAAAGCTGCGGCATGGGTACGCCCGATGCGATGGCCATTTCTTCCACCACATGGATATATTTTTTCTCGTCGGGATGGCTGGTTTGCAGGTCAAGCAGGCGTCCACCGGCCATTTTGGCCAGCGCCTCACCACCACCCATTAATGACAGGAAACGATTAGCACTGGCAAAAAATATTACCAGCACAACGGCTGCGGTGGGATGCTCCCAGTAGGTATTGTCCATCCAGGAATGAAAACTCACGGCCAGGTCTTCGCCATAGCTGAATACAAAAAACACTACGGCATTGACTGCGAGGATGATGAGGAAGACGGCCAGTAAAAAATAAAATACCAGTAGCGTGGTATTTCGCCTGGCCCGATACTGGTGCTCAAAGAAGTCCATGAAAGCTGCGTAGGTGACGCCTAGAAAGACACCTTCACGGGCTGCTTATAATCGACCGAATCCATTTCGAATAACTCTGCTGGTTTAAACAGCATAAAACTGGCGACAACGGAACTGGGGAACTGCTCTCGGTAGGTATTATAGGTCATGACTGCATCGTTATAGGCCTGGCGTGAAAAGCTAACACGATTTTCGGTGGAGGATAATTCCTCCATCAGGTTAGTCATGGTCTGGTTGGCCTTGATGTCCGGATAATTTTCAGCCAGCGCAAAGAACTGTCCCATCGACCCGGTTAAGGCCGTTTCGGCAACCATGAGTTTTTTTATCGCCTCGGCACTCTCCGGGTGGGCCGCGGCAGCAGTGGCAGCGGCCTTGGCCTGGTTACGCGCCTCGATGACTGCGGTGAGCGTATCTTTTTCATGAGCCATATAGGCCCTGGCTGATTCCACCAGGTTAGGGATTAATTCGTGACGGCGCTGCAACTGTACATCGATCTGCGCAAACTGGTTTTTAAAACGGTTACGTAATGCCACCAGTTGATTAAACATGGCGATTATATAGAGTATGAGCAAAATCAGCGCAGCCAGGGTAATCATGGCACCGGTAGACATGAGCTTCTCCTTATTTTTTAATCACTGTCTATATTGGTTAATAACAGATATAGACAAGGGAATCCAGCGCGAGAAAAAATCAGGTATTGAGTAAAGCGGAAATCTTGCTAATCAGCTCATCTTCTTTGGCGGGTTTAATAATATAATCTTTGGCGCCCTGGCGCTGTGCCCAGACCCGGTCTGTTTCCTGGTCCTTACTGCTGAGCATGATTACAGGAATGTGGCTGGTGCCTTCGTTTTTAGTAATGTGCCGGGTTGCCTGGAAACCATTTAGGCCCGGCATAACCACATCCATCAAAATCAGATCCGGTTTTTCATCTCGT
>JAOUMO010000098.1 GCA_029881425.1 Gammaproteobacteria bacterium | reverse complement strand
CAGGCCCTTTCGCTGCGCAAGAATCTCTTCTTCCATCAGCCTTTGTGCCAGTAATGGCGAACCATGGGCCAGCTTAAGGCACAGGCTCGCATCACTAGCAGCCATAGTGGACTGGTCACCCAGCCATTGCAGGGCAACCCCTGTTTCCGGTACCGCAAAACTGATGGCCTGGCAGCGGCTGCGAATTGTAATGGGAAAACGATGGGGCCTGGCGCTAACCAATATAAGCAGGCTATTTTCACCGGGCTCCTCAAGGGTCTTCAGCAGGCTATTGGCGGCATTGGTATTCATATTATCGGCACTGGCAATAACGGCCACCCGATGCCCCGAAAACTGACTGGTGAGACTGAATGACTCACACAATGCCCTGATATCGTCAACTTTTATAACCTTATTGACATCTTCGGGGGCAAGAAAGTGGTAATCGGGATGCGTGCCGGCCGCGATCAGGTGACAGGCATCGCACTGGCCACAGGCCGCACCCTGCCCGGAGGTAGAACGGCACAATATGGAGGCGGCTAACTCCCTGGCAAAATCCAGCTTGCCCAGGCCCTCGGAGCCTGTCAGCAAAAGCGCATGGGGTAAACGACCGGCATCAAACTGCTGATGAATCTGCAACCATTGACGTTTTTGCCAGGGATAAATCATAAAAAAACACCAAAATATAAGCAATAACTAATGTCGAACAATAAAAACATATAAACCCCCTTTAATAAAGACCTATATTAATTAAAGTTAGGTAAAAGGGCATAAGCCAGGCACATTTAGACTCGAAATCGTCTATATAACAGCGTGTCACTATATTTATAGATTTCGCTTACTATTATTCTGAATAAAATCATATATTTCTATTACTCTTACTCAGAGGAAGGATTAAGCTCCCCAGATGCCTTGACAGTCCATTATTGCTGAACTAATTTTATATTAACAACTTGAAACTTTACATATTTTTAACATAGAGGATATAACAGGCTTGTTTACTAAAAAAAACATATTACGCCTCACCTGCCTGCTGCTCATATCGAGCTGGAATGCAGGCCTCTATGCAGCAGAAATCGACTTTCTTAAGGAACTGGATGCAGAAGCGGATGAGATCATCAGTAAAAAGGCGTCTCCCGTAGCCGGTAGTAGCTCCAACAATAGCAGTGCAACACAGGTTAATCCATCAGCAGAACCTGCACTGACCGAAGAACAAAAGAAGAACAAGAATGAATTTGAGTCCGCACTAAGAAATCAATTACCCGGCACCTACAAACTCTATATGCGCCTGAATCATGAACAGCGACTGGTGGTAGTAGAGACCTATATCACCAATGACAGGAAAATGGCTGTTGCAACCCGGCAACTGTTCAACATGTATTTTAATGAATAAATAAGTTCGCAAAACATGAACTTGAGGTAGTGACTATGCGAGTAAATATTAAAGGTCTTGGACTACTCTGTGGTGTCTGTGCACTATTGGTAATGAGTCCCCTACAGGCTATGGATGTGAATATCACAAAGACCATATCCTATGTAGAAACAGTCCATAATGGTAAAAAAATCAAAATACAGCGCATCCAGGATCAGGAAAACCACCTGGGTGGCGGCTACACCAAGACATCACGAAAATGCCCACCCTTCTGTGTCCAGCCACTAAAGGTTGACCGCCGGGTTGAAACCGTAGGCGAGCTTGAAGTCCTCGAGTTTATCCGCGAAAAACTTAATCGTGGTACCGGTATACTGATCGATGCAAGAACAGAATCCTGGTATCAGAAAGGCACTATACCCGGCTCAATTAATATTCCCTTCAAAACATTTACCGATGCCAGCAGCGATGAAGTAAAAGGTGCAGCACTGGTAAAACTGGGCGTTAAAATGCTGGATGGTGCGCAGGAATCATCACTGATGGATTATTTCAGTGGCCTGTTTGGTGACTACAGCGAGGTCAAGGGCAATCTTGATTTCAGGGATGCCAAAGAAATCATGCTCTGGTGTAATGGCATCTGGTGTGGTCAGTCACCTGCGGCTATACACGGTCTGCTGAAAATTGGTTACCCACCAGAGAAAATGTATTACTACCGTGGCGGCATGCAGGCCTGGCAGTCACTTGGTTTAACTGTCGTACAATAAACCAACATACCATTCCCAATAAAAATGGCCCTCTACAGGGCCTTTTTTATTGGCATTTTTTACGCATTACAAATAATGAAATTATAAATAAGCCATCATCACCCGCTTTATTTGCTGTTGAACCTGTGAAAGATCCAGTGATGCATCAATGATTTTGATTCTTTCCGGTTCATTGTTGGCGCGATCCAGATAAACCTGCCGCACACGATTAAAAAAGGCATCACGCTCCTGTTCAAAACGATCGGGTGTACTGCGCTTACCTGCCCGCTCCCTGCCCACTTCAATCGGCGCATCCAGTAACAGGGTGAGATCAGGGCGTAGATCACCTAATACCCATTGTTCAAGCCCCGCAATACGCGACATATCCAGTTGACGTCCACCGCCCTGATAGGCATAGGTCGCATCGGTAAAACGATCACATAACACCCACTGGCCTCGGCTCAAGGCCGGACGAATTACCTGGGCGACATGTTCTGCTCGAGCAGCAAACATCAACATGAGTTCGGTGTCATCTGACATGCCTTTAAAATCTTCGCCCAGCAGCATCGCACGTAATGCCTCACCGAGTGGCGTCCCACCGGGTTCGCGGGTTTCGATATAATCGATAGCGGATTCTTTCAACATGGATTTTATGTATTCCATATTACTGGTTTTTCCGACACCTTCTGAACCCTCGAGGGTAATAAATAAAGGCTGCTTATGGCTTGTTGTTGTGTTCATTATTTTTTATTTCTTTTTTCGTTTGCGTTGAAATTTATCAACAGCTTTTTCATGATCTACGAGCGTGGTAGAAAATACATGGCTACCCGATGCATCGCCACGCGCAACAAAATACAGGTAGTCCGTTGTGTCCGGATTCATCACCGCATCGATAGCCCCCTGGCCGGGCATGGCAATAGGGGTGGGCGGCAGGCCTTTACGCGTATAGGTATTGTAAGGATTGTCCCTGCGTAAATCCTTAAAACGGATGTCACCATCATAGCTTTCGCCTATGCCATAAATAACGGTTGGGTCGGTCTGTAAACGCATGCCCTTACGCAGGCGATTGATAAAGACACCGGCAATGCGTGTACGCTCTTCTGCGAGGGCCGATTCCTTTTCGACGATTGATGCCATAATTAAGGCCTCATAGGGTGTTTTGAATGGCAGGCCAGGGTCACGATTCTGCCAGGCATTATCCAGGCGCTGCTCCATTTCATTATAGGCCCGCTTTAAAAACTCAACATCACTCAGGCCTTTTGGAAAATGATAGGTATCAGGATAAAAACGCCCCTCGGGGTGTTCACCGACATGTCCAATACGTGCCATAACTTCAGTCACGGGCAGGCCAGCGAGTTCATGCTTTAAATCTTTCGACTGCTGCACTAACTGCAACATTTGCCTGAAAGAATAACCTTCAATCAGGGTCAGGGAGTACTGCTTAACCTTGCCCTGCTCCATCATCAACAGCAACTGGTAAGGTGTTACACCCGGCCTTATAAAATACTCACCCGCTTTCAACTTCCTGGATTTACCTGACAGCCGTGTATAGAGCTGTATATAATATTTACGCTGGCTTAGACCATCCCTGTATAGATTATGGGCCAGCGACGTGACGGATGAGCCGGGTGAAAATTCATAAAGCGTCTCGGCATTAACCGACATGGGCTGATGCAGGAAGCTATAGATGTCGTACGTTAATAGCGCAGATAATAACAGCGCCAGGTAAAATAGTTTTTTAATAAGCCCCAACAATGTAAGCTCCCTCGTCCATGTTAAATACTGACATTAGCCGTGCGGTGACTTCACCTTTGACAAACACCCGGTTATTAATTTTTATTACGGGCCATATAATAGCGAGGCTATTGGTGAGGAAGACCTCATCCATTTCCTGTAAATCATTTACACTAATATCTTCCTGTTTAACCACTATTTCCTGTTCACCTGCCAGCCTGATAATTTCATTCCTGATAATGCCATCAATACCAGCCCTGTCTAACCGGGGTGTATAGACTACATTATCTTTGACGCAAAAAACATTGGTCATGGTGCCTTCTATAATATTACCCCGGTCATCCATCATCAAACCTTCCATGATGTCGGGGTCCGACCATTCATTACGTGCCAGTACATTATCGAGCCGATTAATATGCTTTAATCCCGCCAGTGAGGCATTAACCGATACTGGTGTTTTACAGATAATTGTCTGCACGCCCTGCTCTGTATTTTCCAGCGGATAGTCAACAAAGTCATAACGCGCCGTGATACGTGTAGTGTCGACCGCTTCGGGCAATTTATAACCCCTGCCACCGATACCGCGTGTCAGCATCAATTTAATCACCGCCTTATCGGCACCCAGTGACAACTGCTCTATGTCAGCCAGCCACTGCGCCTCATCGACAACCGGCAGACCCAGGCGTTCACAACCTGTGGTTAATCGCTGCATATGCTGCTGCCAGAAAAATATTTTTCCGCGGACATATAACAGAGTTTCAAACAGGCCGTCACCGTATTGAAAGCCACGATCACGACTATCGATTGATGAAGTTGAAATGCCATTGATCAGGATTCGGTTCATTTTGATCCTGTCAGGGCCATGACCATACCGCGGGCCTTGGCGCGTGTTTCATTGAGCTCATGCACGGGATCAGAGTCGGCCACTACGCCACCGCCAGCACGAAACCACAGTTTGTTTTTATCTCGAACGATGGTGCGGATAAGAATATTTAAATCCATACTACCATCGCGATTCAGGTAACCCAGTGAGCCGGTATAGGGGCCACGCGCTGCCTGCTCAAGTTCAGCCAGTATTTCCATGCAACGCACTTTCGGACAGCCCGTTATGGTGCCACCGGGAAACACGGCACGTATAACCTGGCCCGGCGTTATACCCTCTGTTAATTCACCACTCACATTCGACACGATGTGGTGCACATGCTGGTAGCTTTCCAGTGCCATTAATTCATCCACCTTCACCGTACCGGGTTTACAGATACGACCGAGGTCATTGCGCTCGAGATCAATCAACATTATGTGCTCGGCACGCTCCTTGGGATGTGCAATCAGCTCATCCAGTAAGGCCTGGTCGTCGGCGGCATTAGCAGAGCGTGGCCGTGTGCCCGCAATGGGACGGGTTTGCACCTGCCGGTCGCTGACCTCGACCAGTCGCTCGGGTGAAGAACTGATGATCGCCTGCTCGCCCAGGGTGAGCAGTGCATTAAACGGGCCAGGGTTATTCTGACTCAGGTGCCAGAACAGGCTGGCATGCTGCACCGGTGTATTCAGGGTCGTCTGCCAGGCTCGTGAAAGGTTAACCTGGAACACATCACCATCCATAATATACTGTTTGAGCTGGTCAAATTGCCGTAGATAATCGGCCTCGTCATCTTCAACCAGTGGCTCGATGGAAACCGGCTGCTGATAAGCTGCTGCGGTGATGGACAACTGCGCTATATCGGTCCTGACCTGCTCGAGCTGTTCAGGGTACTCGTGCTCACACACGATATAGGCCTGCTGTTGCAGCTTATCAATGATAACCGCCGCAGGGAAACGTGTTGCGAATGCAACGGGAAGAGTATTATCTGCCACGGGTAGCTCAAGCCCCGGCTCCACCTCTGCCGCCAGTTCATAGCTCAGGTACAGAAACCAGCCCCCCTTAAACGGCAGGGAGATGCCTGTAAACGCTGTTTTCTCCTTTTCCCAGTTCGTATCAAGCTGATGCAAAAACGACTGCTCAGGATCAAATGACAGCGTCTGCTGTGGACAGGCAAACAGTATATGGTAACGTGCCAGTTCATTCCCCTGGGCACTGCTCGTTAACAGGTGGGGATAGCGTGCCGGATGGGCAATATGCAATGCCAGTAGATCAGGGATGGTATCGAGGGGGTACTGCTGAAAATAGGCGGGCTGCATACTAACCGGTATCCTGTCAGAACAGGTCTAAATATCGATGACCAGGGCTGCTGCTCCCTAAACCAGCCCGTTTCGAGGCGGGTGACCGGACCAATAAGTAATTATCAGCAGCGATCGCCAGTTCAAACGGGATGTATTTAGGCGGCAATGTCATCAATCAGGGTGGTAGTGACTGACTAGATTTTCTTGAACAGGATAGTGCCGTTGGTACCACCAAAGCCAAAGGAATTGGATATGGCGATATCAATTTTCATATCACGTGCCGTATGGGGTACATAATCCAGGTCACAGGCCGGATCAGGATTATCCAGGTTAATCGTTGGGCTGGCGACCTGGTCGACAAGGCTCATCACCGTAAATACCGCCTCGACACCACCCGCAGCACCCAGTAGATGCCCGGTCATGGACTTGGTCGAGGTCACCGCCAGCTTACTGGCATGATCACCAAAGGCGGCCTTCAACGCCATGGTTTCGGCAACATCGCCTGCCGGTGTCGAGGTACCGTGGGCATTAACGAAATCCACATCCTCGGGATTAATACCGGCATCCTTAAACGCATTCGCCATACAGCGTGCCGCACCTTCACCACCCACCGAGGGCTGGGTCATGTGATAGGCATCGCCGCTCATACCGAAACCGGCCATTTCTGCATAGATTTTGGCGCCACGTGCCTTGGCGTGCTCGTATTCTTCCAGCACCAGCACACCGGCGCCATCACCCAGTACAAAACCGTCGCGATCCTGGTCCCAGGGGCGACTCGCCGCCTGTGGGTTATCGTTACGTTTTGAGAGTGCACGCGATGCGGCAAAGCCACCTATACCCAGTGGCGAAGAGGCCTTCTCGGCACCACCGGTGATCATCACGTCGGCATCGCCGTAGGCAATCATTCGCGCGGCCTGGCCGACGCTATGTGTGCCCGTTGTGCAGGCAGTCACTATAGCGATGTTTGGGCCCTTAAAGCCGTATTTAATCGACAGGTTACCGGAAATCATATTAATGATTGAACCAGGAATCAGGAAGGGAGAGATCTTACGAGGGCCACCAGCCGCCAGTGCATCCTTGTTTTTCTCGATCATTGGCAGACCGCCAATACCGGAACCCACGGCCACACCAATACGCTCGGCATTTTCTTCTGTTACTTCCAGGCCAGAATCTTTTATGGCCTCATCCGCGGCCGCAATGCCGTAATGGATGAAGGTATCCATTTTTTTAAGATCTTTACTGGGAATATACTGACTACCATCGAAACCATCGACGGTGCAGGCAAAGGTAACAGAAAAATCACTGGTATCAAATTCGGTAATCGTGGCTGCACCACTTTTACCCGCAAGGATATTAGACCAGGATTCTTTAAGATTTAGACCGACAGGTGAAACTATACCCAGACCTGTCACAACAACTCGACGCTTAGCCAAGAGAGCTCTCCAGAATAATTATTGTGTTAAAAACAATGATTATAATCTTCAAAACATTATTACTGGCTGCAGGTATACGTTTTGCAACGGGTATACAGCAGCCTGATATTCAACAAAGCTGGATCATCCTGAATTACTTTGCCTTTGATGGTTAATATAACCTCGGCAGGCGACAGTAATATTTTATCCATAAAAAAAAGGCAGACTTGAGTCTGCCCTTTATATCAGGATAAAAAATTAACTGTGAGCGTTAACGTAATCCAGAGCCTGTTGAACAGTCGTGATCTTCTCAGCTTCTTCATCTGGAATTTCACATTCAAATTCTTCTTCAAGAGCCATAACCAGCTCTACTGTATCGAGTGAATCTGCACCCAGGTCATTAACGAAAGAAGCCGAGTTAGTTACTTCTTCTTCTTTAACACCCAGTTGTTCAACAACGATTTTGCGAACACGTTCTTCAGCACTGCTCATGTAATTTTCCTCTTGTACGAATAAGTTCAGCTGCGCGGTATTTTAGTGAATTAAGGCGCAGCATGCCACAAATATTTTAAGCTTATTAAAGCCTATTAAAATCAGTAATTTATAACTAATAATTAATGTAATACATTACCCTAAGGCATGTACATTCCACCATTTACATTAATAGTTTCACCCGTGATGTAACTTGCCTGGGGTGAAACGAGGAATGCCACTGCATTGGCAATGTCTTGTGCGGCACCCAGTTTATTCAATGGAATCTGATTGATCAGTGCTTCTCGCTGCTCTTCAGGAAGCTCACGCGTCATGTCGGTATCAATGAAACCGGGTGCTACGGTATTTACCGTAACATTACGTGAACCAATTTCACGTGCCAGCGATTTACTGAAGCCAAGAATACCTGCCTTGGCCGCGGCATAGTTTGTCTGTCCCGGATTACCGGTAAGACCTACGACGGATGCGATGTTAACAATACGCCCCTTACGTGCCTTCATCATGGGTCGTATAACGGCTTTTGATAATCGGAAAATAGAGGT
>JAOUMO010000252.1 GCA_029881425.1 Gammaproteobacteria bacterium | reverse complement strand
AACCTTCGGGTGAAATGACAGAATAGGTGCTGTATTTCAGCATCATCAGTCGATCGCCGACACCTATGGCCAGCGCACCACCGGAACCACCTTCACCAATCACGGTACAGATAATCGGTGTTTTCAGTGCTGCCATTTCAAACAGGTTACGTGCTATGGCCTCGGACTGACCGCGTTCCTCGGCACCGATACCGGGATAGGCACCGGGCGTATCAATAAAGGTGAATACCGGCATTTTGAAGCGTTCGGCCAGCTTCATCAGGCGCAGTGCCTTACGATAGCCTTCGGGGCGTGGCATACCAAAATTACGGCGAATTTTTTCCTTGGTATCACGGCCCTTCTGGTGGCCGATGATCATTACCGGGCGACCCTCGAGGCGCGCCATGCCGCCAATAATTGCGTAATCATCAGCAAAGGCACGATCACCGTGCAATTCCTGAAAATCAGTGAATATGCGGTCAATATAATCCAGTGTATAGGGGCGCTGTGGATGACGCGCCAACTGTGAAGTCTGCCAGGAGCTCAGTTTGTTGAAAATGGTTTCTGTTAAACCGCGGCACTTGCCCTGTAAGCGGGTGATCTCATCACCAATATTGATTTCCGTATCATCGCCGACATAACGCAATTCTTCTATTTTGGCTTCGAGCTCAGCAATTGGCTGTTCAAAATCAAGAAAATTAGGATTCATTGTGTATTTATTTCTTTGCTGAAAACCGGTTTAACCGGTGGACTAAACGATGGTTTGCAATGATAACCCGCGAATAACACGCCGCCAAGAAGAATCCAGAATTTATCGCAATTTATGTGATAATTTACCGAAAATACCGACATATTTCGCTGCATTTAAAACAGGAAGCCGACAGGGATCAGCCGGCTGGATGCTCATCCATAAACTCTCGCAACACCATGGTGGCATAGGTACCGGCCGGCAGGGCAAATGCCAGGAGCAGGTCATCGCCGTCATACTGCCAGTCGAGCTCGTCCACCTTGAGGCGCAGGCTGCGACGTTCCTGTTTTAAACGCGCATCGGCCAGTCCCTTTGCCAACGGGACATTCTCGGCGGCCACGGCCTGTTCCAGTTGCAGGCAGTCACTGCTGGCCATACTCTCACCCTCGCCCCATAGGGGTCCGGTGATATGGAGATCGAGCGTGGCCAGCCGCTGGCTGATATCCTCACTACCGTCATCCGCAAAGCAGGCCGATTTGCCATCGAGCATGAATACATCGCCCGGAATTGCCCTGTCCCAGCACTGCTGTTGAATACGTTGTGATAACACCTGGTTAAAAATCCATGAACGTGCAGCCGATAAATACAGGCTACGCTGGTGCTTTTTCAGGTGCCGCATACGGCCCTCGAACATCTGCTCGGCCTTTCGAATATTATTCATGCCATGGCCGAAACGCTGTTCACCATAATAGTTGGGCACACCCTGCTCGCGGATCAACTGCAGGCGTGAGTCCAGCGAGTCCCGATCCCCCTGCAGGCCCCGCAACCTAAGCCTGAAACGATTGCCACTCAAGGCTCCTCGCTTGAGTTTGCGGCTATGGCGCACCTGCTCCAGCACCCTGACACCCTCGGCCTCGAGCCCACCCAGGTCAGGATCAGCCATACCCGGCAACTGGATACTGAACCACTGCCGCGTCACACCATGGCGATCCTTGAGGCCGGCATAACTCACTGCCATGCTCTTAACACCCGCAAGCCGCGCCAGTAGCTGCGCCAGCCAGTCGGTGTTGGTGCCTGATTTTTCTAGATAGAGCCAGAGGTGCTCACCTTCGCCGTCGGGTTTGATCGGCATGATCTCCTCGACCACAAAATCCTCATTCACCGACTTCAATGCGGCGGTGACCAATGGCGCACCATAGGCACGGCCCAACTGATTAAAATGTTCAACACGCTGACTCACGATTTTAACTCTCTTGTCATCTCTTTCAGGCAGGATTACTACTTGCCTCTTGGTGCAAAATCAAATAATCTGACAAGTGTCTGACTATTAGGGATGTAATTATGCGATTACAAATGGGTGATAAGGTTACAGGCTTTCAACTAGCTGCCATCGACAATACGACATTCGATCTGGACGACCTGCAGGAAAAACGCTGTATGTTGCCCTTCTTTCGTTGCGCCGGTTACCCCTTCTGCAACCGGCAGATGCATCAACTCGTCTCCCGTTATGGAGAATTGGGCAGCAACTTCAAT
>JAOUMO010000251.1 GCA_029881425.1 Gammaproteobacteria bacterium | reverse complement strand
ATTCGGTGCATACCAACGGGCATACCAGGGTTTCAAATCCTCAACCTTGAGATTTTGCAGGTCATCCATCCAGCCGATAATAGGCTGTCCATAGGGGCTGCTGGTATAAGCCATCGCATTAAATTTTTCATAGGTTAACGCCTGCGGATCATCTTCTGTGCGCATCTGCCGTTCTTCGATCACCACTGCCAGTTCTTTTTTGAAATGATCATCCGGTAACGTCAGGTTGCGCATACGATCCGCTTCCATTTCAAAGCTGATAGGCAGGCGGCTTTTTTCCAGCTGCTGAAAATAGGCCGTGTAGTCACGCCCGGTAAACGCATTTTCCCGTCCGCCATTTGCCGCAATGACTTTTGAAAACTCGCCCGCCGGATGTTTTTGAGTTCCCTTGAACATCATATGTTCAAGTACATGGGAGACCCCGGTGATCCCGTTAGGCTCATAACTGGATCCCACCTTGTACCAGACCTGAGAGACCACCACCGGTGCCCGATGATCTTCTTTGACCAGAACCTTCATACCATTTTTTAGCTGGTATTCCGTTACGGCGCTCGCGGCTGAATTAGCCTGTGATAATAATGGCAACCCCGCCAGTATCAGGGACAAAGAGCCTATCGCAATCAATCTGTACATGTTCAATTTATTCCTATATTTTGTTATTCGCCCATTCCAGGTACATTTCTGGAGGCTATTCAGAGTAAAATTCAGGTTAACCTGTCTGCCCCAGCAATGGTAGGATAGCTTATTCTGCTAATTTCAATCTACGACCACAGGCCATATGTTTAGTTTCAGAAAATCCAGATCAAAAACCACCGACGCTGCCCCAAAGGATGAGACGACCAGCCAGGCAAGCGACGCTGTCGAGGTCAGTGCCAGTGACAAAAAGCCCGGCCTGTTTGCACGACTAAGGCAGGGCTTAACCCGTACCCGCTCCAGTCTGACCGATGGTATAGCCAACCTGACGCTGGGCAAAAAAACCATTGATGACGAGTTACTTGAGGATATCGAGACCCAGCTTCTCACCGCGGATATGGGGGTGGAGGCAACCCAGCGGATCATTGCAGACTTGACCCGACGTGTTTCACGCAAGGAACTCAATGATCCTGCCGCTTTAATGGAAGCCATGAAGCAGGACATGTATGCGATTCTTGCGCCCTGCTCCCGGCCATTGACGACAGATACCGCCAATAAGCCTTTCGTTATTTTAATGATCGGCATCAACGGTGCGGGAAAAACCACGACCATTGGCAAACTGGCCAAACGCCTTCAAAACGAAGGCCGTTCGGTCATGCTGGCCGCCGGTGATACATTCCGTGCCGCAGCGGTTGAGCAACTGCAAGCCTGGGGCGAACGCAATAATATTCCCGTGATCGCCCAGCATAGCGGCGCGGACAGTGCCTCCGTCATTTATGATGCCATGGAGTCGGCCAGAGCACGCGGTATTGATGTCTTGATCGCCGATACGGCCGGTCGCCTTCACACCCAGAGCAATCTGATGGATGAACTGAAAAAAATCAAACGCGTAATGGCTAAACTGGATGCCGATGCGCCCCATGAGGTGATGCTGGTGGTTGATGCCGGAACCGGACAAAATGCACTCAATCAGGCACAGCAGTTTAATGAAGCCATGGGCTTAACCGGTATCAGCCTGACCAAACTTGACGGCACTGCCAAAGGCGGCATCATCTTTGCCATCGCCCAGAAATTACAGATACCGATACGCTTTATTGGTGTTGGCGAAACGATTGATGATTTGCGGCCGTTTGATGCCACCGATTTTGTCGATGCATTATTTACCAGTAACGAGTAATAAATGACCCGTAAAGCCACCATACCCGATTCTTGTAACACGTCCCTCGTAACCCGGCCCTGCATTTATTTATGATTCGCTTTGACAATGCCTGCAAACGTTACCCCGGCGGCTATGACGCACTGCGTCAGGTAAACTTTTTTATTCCTTCAGGCCAGATGGCCTTTTTAACCGGCCATTCCGGCGCGGGAAAAAGTACCCTGTTAAAACTGATCGTCTTACTGGAACGACCAAGCCGCGGCCAGGTATTTGTTAACGGACAAAACCTGGCCAAAATCAGTCGCAAGCGTATTCCTTTTTTTCGCCGTGAAATCGGTATTATTTTTCAGAACCATCAATTGCTGTTTGATCGCACCGTCTATGACAACGTTGCCCTGCCCTTGATTATTGCCGGCAGTCCACACCGT
>JAOUMO010000249.1 GCA_029881425.1 Gammaproteobacteria bacterium | reverse complement strand
AGTTTTCACCACCCGAGCCAGGGTTTCATGTTTTTGATCCTGAATGCTGACATTAAACCCCTGCAGGCAGCACCAGGCAGCGATATCACCGCCCATGACACCTCCGCCGATAACATGCACATACTTTGGCATGTCGCCTGCGGCTTTACCCAGGCCTTTTAATGTTTCCTGTAAGCTAAAGACGCGGATCAGATTTTGTGCTGTTTTACCGACGATAAGACTGGCTACGGAAGACGCCTCTTCGTTCAGCATTTGAGTGCGGTCATCCGCATAGTTTAGCCATAAATCAATTAAGGCGTAGGGAGCAGGGTAGTGGGCGCGTCTGGCTTTTTTGGCTACATTACGGATCATATATTTGGCAAGCCAGGGTCGAACGAGCCGATGGTTGGCCAGACGCAACCATAGAGGTAAAGGTACTTTGGCAGGAGGCTTACGTAAGATACTACGGGCCGCATTTAAGAGGTGTCGCTCTGGTACGGCATAGTCAACCAGACGCATTTTTTTAGCGGCCCGGGCTGAAAAACTACGGCCGGTTAGCATGATATCCAGGGCAACCAGCGGACCTGCGGCTTCAAGTGCGCGGACAGTGCCCCCAAAGCCGGGATGAATGCCTAAACGTACTTCGGGTAAACCCAGCCGGGTTTTATCACTGTCTTCTGCAATACGATACTGACAGGCTAAGGCCAGCTCCATGCCGCCCCCCAGACAATACCCTTTAATTAATGCAATCGTCGGACAGGACAGTGATTCAACAAGGTTAAAGATACGATGACCACGCTGAATAGCTTCCAGTGCTTCGTGCTGATTTTCAAACACGGTAAACTCTTTTATGTCTGCGCCGGCAATGAAGCCGTTTTCTTTGGCAGACAGAATGACCAGACCACGCGGCGGATGACGATTGTATTGAATCAGTTCAGACTCGAGTTCAGTCAACACTTGTTCTGAAAGCGTGTTGCTTGAACTGTCTGCTTTATCAAGATAAAGCCAGATGAAGTTTTCATCATCCTTTACCACGCGCCAGTTTTTTAAGCTGCTATTGCTCATTTTTTTACCTGATTAATTGTTCTGTTTCCAAGTCAATAAAGTTATAAATAAACTCCGTTCGCCCTGAGCCCTTCGGCCTTGCTCAGGAGAGCCTTGTCGAAGGGCAGAATACCTGCTCACTGCTTATATCATTTAGTATTCATGGTTCGACAGGCTAACCATGAACGGTAAACAATATTTCAATTAACATCGTTCAATAAGCATGGCACCACCCTGTCCGCCGCCGATGCACAAACTGGCGATGCCTTTATGTGCATGGTTGCGTTCAAGAACAGACAAAAGATGTAACACGATACGTGCACCACTGGCACCAACGGGATGGCCCAGACTGATGCCGCCGCCATCAATATTAAGGCGATCCTGATCCAGTGTTCCCATGGCGGAAGCCAGACCCAGTTCATTTTTACAGTAATCGGTTTCTTCCCATGCTTTAATACAGGCGATAACCTGCGCGGCGAAGGCCTCATTGATTTCCCAGTAATCAATATCACCAAGTTTAAGTTTGTTATGTTTCAGTATGGGGGTAATGGCATGCACGGGACCGAGCCCCATTTGCGCCGGTTCCAGACCGGCCCAATGACAATCCTTGATTTCTGCCCGTACGGTCAGATTGTGTTCGTTGACTGCTTTTTCACTGGCCAGGATCATTAATGCGGCACCATCGGTAACTTGTGCGCTGTTCCCTGCGGTGATCAGGCCAAAGGGACGATCAAAAACAGGTTTTAACCGGGCCAGTTTTTCAATGGATGAATCTGCGCGTACGCCATCATCCTGTTCATAATAATTGCCATCGGTGTCATACAGGACTTCAATTTCTGACATGAAACCTTTTTCCTGTGCGGCGGCAAGCCGGTGATGGCTACGTGCAGCAAAGGCATCCATTTCTTCCCGTGTAATATTAAATCTATACGCCAGATTTTCTGCGGTTTGCCCCATGGATAAACCAACAACCGGATCGGTTAGACCCCGTAACAGACCGATGACCGGTTTAAAATGGGCCGGCCGTAATTGGGTGAGTGTCTTTAAACGTAAGGGCAATGTCCTGGCTGACATCCAGGCTCCAAGCCAGGTAACCATGGCCTTACCAAGCAGAACCGGAGCATAACTCATGGCTTCGACGCCGCCGGTTAAAACCAGATCCGATCGTCCCATACTGATATTCTGCGCGGCACAGTCCAGTGCCTGTAAACCGGAAGCGCAGTTACGTTGA
>JAOUMO010000097.1 GCA_029881425.1 Gammaproteobacteria bacterium | reverse complement strand
TTCAATTTGGCCTGGGGGAATCCACGCACCTGGGTTTTAGCTGGGGCGCAATGTATCTCGATGTAAAGGAGAGCCAGGGCATCCTGCATGACCGTAATGAATATTATTATTTATACGGCATCAACTTTGGTTTTGGATTTTAATACTTATCACCCGAAAAGAAGGCGCGTGGCGGTTAATTATTTGTACTCAATTACACGAACCAGGATTAATGTCTTTCATCCTCTGGCCCGAGAATTAACTGGCCCAGCCCCTGTTATTTATAGCCTAATACCCGCTATTACTTAACCTGCAGCTAAATGCGTTTGTTATAGCCCTGCCCTCACTACCGGATTACCATCACTAATCCAGTGAGTGATACCGTGGCGCACATTATAAACCTGTGTGTAACCCAGTTCTTCAACCAGGTACTGTGCCAGCTTACTGGTTCGATTACCTGTACGGCAAATAAGAATAACAGGATCATGCCTGTTCACGGCGGTAGTGAATCGCGGCATAAAATCAGGGCTTAGCCTTGCATCACCCCCTACAAAAGTAAGCAGTTGACTGGACTCTATTATACCGGTACTACGCCATTCATCGACACGGCGCACATCATAGATAGGTACACCCTGGGCGAGCAGTGTTTTTAGCTGCTTATTATCCAGATTATTATAGGGAGGCTCGGCACAGGCAGATAACGTGAGTAGTACCAGTGATGATATGAATAGCCTTAAAAACATAATGATTATTCCAGTAAAATTTGTATTTTATAATTATACATTAGCAGGCAGTCATTCTAAATGAGCCTGGCTATTTTATTAAGTGACCACACCAGCCGGGACACAGGCATCACTAGCTGCCGACTTTGCTAATGGCTGTCGCAACCCGTGCTGGGTGTCCAGGTTATTTACAGACATGACAGTTAGTTACAGAATCAATAGCAGCTGAAGCTGTTGCTTTAAACTGTGCAAGTGTGATTAGTATTAAAATGCTTAAACAAGGTTTTCATCTAGCAATTCCAGCCAGTGCTTTACCGGCACCTGTGCCTTGCTTGCCATATGCATCTGACAGCCAATATTACCTGTAACAATTAAATCCGGTTGCTCACATTCCAGCGCCGATAATTTATTGTCCAGTAACTGCTGCGACAGTTTGGGCTGCAATAGGGAATAGGTTCCCGCCGAACCACAACACAAATGCGCGTCTTTCACAGGTGTAAGCGTGAAACCTGCATTCTGTAAAATCTGCTCCACTACCCCGGTAACCTTCTGCCCATGCTGCAGGGTACAGGGGCTATGAAATGCCACTTTGCGTGCTGATGATTTTGTGGTGACAGCAGAAATATTTTCCAGCTGCAACACTTCACTGATATCTTTGGCCAGCTCACTCACTCGCCTGGCTTTGTCTGCATAGGCTGTATCGTGTTTTAGCAGGTCAGCATAGTCCTTAACCACGACGCCACAGCCACTGGCAGTCATCACGATGGCTTCTGCACCCTGCTCGATATATGGCCACCAGGCATCGATATTACGACGCATGAAGTCCAGCCCTTCCTCAGCTGCAGACAAATGATGGCTCACGGCACCACAACAACCAGCGCTGGCTGCCGTTATAAGTTCGATATCCAGTTTCTGCAAAATCCGAGTGGCGGCCCGATTGGTTTGCGGTGTTACCACCGATTGTACACAGCCCTGCAACACCAGCATCTTGCGTTTTTTTTCAATTACCGTGGTACTGCCTGCTACCTGTGGCTGCGGCAACTTTCGTTTTAAACTCACGGGCAGGACTGGGCGTACCCACAAACCGAGTTTATAGAAAATGGCAAAACGCCGCGGATAAGGCACAATTTTACGCAGCAGTATTCGCGATATGCCTTGCAGTAATCGACGTGGCACCTGCTGGTCAACAATCTCACGGCCTATTTCCACCAGCCGACCATAGCGCACACCGGATGGGCAGGTGGTTTCACAGGATCGACAGGTCAGGCAACGATCCAGGTGGGTTTGTGTCCGGCTACTAATTTCATTGCCTTCCAGCACCTGCTTGATGAGGTAAATTCGACCACGCGGCCCGTCGAGCTCATCACCCAGCAACTGGTAGGTTGGACAGGTGGCCGTGCAAAAACCACAGTGCACGCAGGATCGCAAAATAGATTCCGCATCCTCGATGTCCGGGTTAGTCAAAAATTGATTACTTATCTTGGTCTGCATGGGAATTACAGCTCCGGGTAAAGCTTGCCGGGGTTTAAAATATTGTGTGGATCGAATGCCTGTTTTAAATTTTTATGGATGCGTAATAGGCCTGGTGTTAAGGGCTGGAATATAGTCGACTGATCCGCATATCGAAATATACTGGCATGGCCATCAAGTTCGGCAACAGCCGCCTGAATCATTTGCGCAGGTGCATCACTCCTTAACCAGCGTAAAGCACCACCCCATTCATAAAGCACATCACCTTCACCAGCATTTACTAAACGCCCAGGCTCGATATCTGATGCCAGGGACAACCGCCACAAAGGTTTTTCCGTGTTAAAGAAATCCAGCCGATGTTCTTTTAAATCCTGCCAGTATTGACCTGCATTTTCCATGGCCTCACCGCCGATATGACTAACAGCGGCATTAACGGCCTTGCTTGCACCCGAAAGCCGAACCCGTAATATCGAGTCATGATAACTGGTGGCGGATACAGGCAAGGGTGTTTGCGACCAGGCATGCATTTTATCCAGGGCTTCAACAGCAGAACAATGAAACAACCGAGTGACCTCTGTCTCGACCTTAGGCAATACTTTTAATGATACTTCCAGCAACACACCCAGCGTACCCATGGCACCAGCCATCAAACGGGAGACATCATAACCGGCAACATTTTTCATCACCTCGCCACCAAATGTTAGTATCTCACCTTTACCGTTAATTATTTTGCAGCCCAATAAATAATCCCGTGTCGCACCTGCATAAGCACGACGTGGCCCGGACAAATTGCAGGCAATGGTGCCACCGATGGTGGCCTTATCGCCAAAGGCCGGTGGCTCAAACGGCAGCATCTGGCCGTTATCATCAAGTATTTTTTCAACTTCACTTAGGGGTGTGCCGGCGCGTAGCGTAATCACCAGCTCTGTCGGCTCATAATTGAGCACACCATGATGCCCGGCAACAGACAGGGTTTCAGCGACAACTTCTCGACCGTAAAAGGCTTTACTGTTGCCACCAACAATGCGCAAAGATCTCCGCTGCTCAACGGCATGCAGCAGTTGTTGCTGTAGTTGCTGGCTTATATCAGCACTCATATCGGCTTCCCATTTATTATTTTCACCTGCATCCCTGCCCCATTAAAACCTTTCCAGTTCAGGAAATGGCAATTCACCTTTATGCACATGCATGGCACCAAACTCAGCACAACGATGCAGTGTCGGTACCGCTTTACCTGGATTCAATAAGCCCAGCGGGTCAAAGGCGGCTTTCACCGCATGGAACTGTGTTAGCTCAAGAGAATTGAACTGCACGCACATCTGGTTAATCTTTTCCATGCCTATACCGTGTTCGCCCGTAATGGCACCACCCACTTCAACACATAATTCCAGAATCTTGCCACCAAATTCTTCAGTGCGCTCAAGTTCTCCTGGTATATTTGCATCATATAAAATCAGCGGATGTAAGTTGCCATCACCGGCATGAAAAACATTGGCAACGGGCAGGTTATATTCGGCTGATAAATCGGCCATGGTCTTTAAAACACGCGGTAACTGTTTGCGGGGAATAGTGCCATCCATACAGTAATAATCCGGCGACAATCGACCCACTGCCGGGAAGGCCGCCTTGCGACCTTTCCAGAAGATAACTCGTTCGGCCTCATCTTTTGCGGTACGCACTTCAGTCGCACCACTGCTGTTTAAAACGGCACGCACTTTTAATACATGTTCAGACACCTCTTCATTGGTGCCATCCAGTTCGCAGAGCAATATGGCTTCGGCATCCAGCGGATAGCCTGCATGAACAAAATCTTCTGCTGCACTGATTGCCAGCTTATCCATCATTTCCAGTCCGGCGGGGATGATGCCTGCAGCAATAATATTACCCACCGCCTCACCGGCCTTCACCACATCATCAAAGGCCGCCAGTAGCACCTGGGCCCGTTCCGGTTTGGGTAACAGTTTAACGGTCACCTCAACAATCACGCCGAGCATACCCTCGGAACCGGTCATCAATGCCAGTAAATCATAACCGGCGCTGTCGAGACCACTACCGCCTATTGTCAGTAGTTCGCCCTCGATGGTAATAATTTTCAGTTGCTGGATATTATGCACGGTTAAACCGTACTTCAGGCAGTGCACACCACCGGAGTTTTCGGCCACATTGCCACCGATGGTGCAGGCAATTTGTGACGAAGGGTCCGGTGCATAATAGAGACCAAACTGATCGACAGCCTGAGAAATGGCCAGGTTACGCACCCCGGGCTGAACGCGTGCGATACGACGTTTGGCATCAATATGAAGTATATTTTTAAACCTGGCCAGGCTGAGTAATACACCCTGTTCATGGGGCAGCGCACCACCTGAAAGTCCGGTACCCGCACCACGCGCCACGACCGGCACATGATGGTTATGACACAGGGCCAATATCTGCTGGACCTGTTCGATCGTATCCGGCAGCACCACTACCAGTGGCACGGCACGATAAGCCGACAAACCATCACACTCATAGGGCTTGAGATCTTCCTGCTCAAACAATACCGCCTCGCTGGAAACGATATTAGTTAAAGCCTTTATGAGCTCAACCGACGTTATGTTCGATTCAATTTTCTCAGAATGCTGCATCACTCTTCACATTGTTAAGGCGAAAGGAAAGGTTTAACTTACTGGCCTCATTCGCTTGTACACACTGGCCAGGGCCTGATCATCACCCACATTACCAGGGAAAATAACCACAGGCATATCGGGGAAACGTGGATGATCTTGCGGACAGCATACTACAGAACAGCCCGCATGAATTTGCCCAACCACGCGTGAGGTCCGCAGGGCCAGACCATCACTCAATACATCGTTCGAGGTTATTCCACCCTTGCTAATCAAAAAGCCTGTACTGGCTGGCAGGTTTCTCACCACATCCATTAGAAAGGCGGACACCTGCTCACCAAAGGCTAACCGGGCCTGCTGATTATCGAACTGTAACTCGGTGCGACTGGTATAGATGACCGGCGTAACATTGGCTGCATGACACCCAGCGGCCTTAGTAACGACACCGGCCAGCAGCTGCTCGCGCTGGCTGGCTATACTTTCAACATCAATCTCAATGCCCTGTATACCTTCCTGTTCCAGCAAGTGATTTAACTGTAGCGTCGTCTTTGTTACATGTGACCCCACAATCACCGCACCGGCCCTGTTACCACGTACATACTCGCGCATTTCTTCTGCCGCTACCGGCTGGGCCGGCAATTGCGCCAGTGCCGTTAGCAGGCTGGCCGCACTGCGGAACAGAAAACGTTTGCCCTCACCTGCCGCCTGCATCAACTGGGTGCAGAAATGATTAAGATCGTCCTGTACCTCAGCATCAACCACACAACACTGATTAGAATTCAATGCTAGCAAACGCGACAGTGAATCACCACGCACATCCTGCAAAACAAAACGCTCAACCTGTGAAGCCCTGATTCGTCCCGCGGTTTTTTCTTCCACGTATTCTGGCAGATAACTGTGCGCATAACTGAACACCGAATCACGTGCAAACTCGGTTTCATGCACTGGCACCGGCTTACCCTCCATCACCAGATAATGGATACTATCAATGGTAATACGTCCACCTTCAAAAAAGGCAGGCGCTATAAAATGTGCATCAAATGGCCCTAACTCTTCTGCGATGATATCTGTTTCTACCGGATAGTGGCCACGCAATGTTGAATCGGATCGACTCACCAGCAGCGGGTTAACAGGCTCACCCTCTGCCGCCAGTTGTTCCAGTGCCTCGCGCAGATTAATGCATACTTCACGGGTTAAAACGGCCGCGTCTGTTGCACCCATTCCCCGCGTGTTGGTGAGCACAAAAAACAGCGGCGCAGTATCCGTTAAGCCCCGCTTTAATGTCTCCACATCCCAACGGGTTAGCAGCAAACAGCTATGTACTGTCTGCGAACCCGTTGGGTCATCATCGAGCACGATAATTTTAGTTTTGCTCATGGCTTCTTTCTCATCAAGCTACCCCATTTATTTCGCTATTCATTTCAATTCGACGAAATTAACTAAGCTACTTTTTTACTGGCAAAAAAACCTTCTACACACGACATCATTGCATCGGCAGTAATGCCATTAAAAGCCATGATCTCCGCAGGCGAGGCCGTAGTTTCACCACGCTTCCAGCAGAAGGTATCACGTCTTGGTGCGCGCGTACGTATCAGCACGGGTTCCAGTGCCGCACTTGGCCCACCACTTACTGCGAGTAATGCATCACCATCAAACAGGGCATTAAACTGGTCATCATCCATAAACTGGCCATCCGGTTGAGATACCGTATCCCAGGCAATATCTGTCGGACGATACAGGCGCCGTGGATTAACGACTGCAACGATGCGTACTTTATAACCTTCACTTTCCAGTTTGTCCCTGGCTTCAAATACTGGCAGGAAGATCATGTCGCCCGTTACCGCGAACACCACCGTACCTTTACTGCCCGATGCGGATTCGTAAATGGTCGCTGCACCCTGCTCCATTGCCTGGCGCGATTCTTCCAGTGTCATATATACCGGCAACGGACTTTTCGAAGCAATGATCACCATGCTCTTGTTATAACTGGCGGTGGCATATTCATAGGCCACCTGTATGCTATTCGCGTCACAGGGAAATAGTGGATAGCTATTACCATTACGCATCATTGCCGCAAAATAATTTTCAATTTCCGGGCGCTGATGGGTCCAGCCATTTCGACCCTGCTCTAATGCACCGGCGGTAAACATACAAACCGTTGATGGTGTTTTACGACGCAGTTCTGCCATGGCCTGGGCTACCGTTTGCATAATTGGCCAGCCGTTGATGGCAAATGACTCGTATGATAACCAGATAGAGCGTGAACCAAATAAAGCCAGGCCGGCGGCAAAACCAGCACAGGCATCTTCATTCAGTGGCTCATAAACCTGACCGTTAGGCTCCTGATTATAAAGCGCATCCTGTGTCGGGTGTCGGATTTTTAATACATCATTAATATTCTTCATTGCCGAGGCTTCATTGCCATCGGCATTGGTTACTACATAACGCGCATCCGATTTACCGACCTGCCCAACCAGCTCACCCATAGCGGTAGAAGGTACGGCATTCTCACCCTTCGCAAACTCTTTCATCATTAATTCTGGCAAAGGCGCACACTCCAGCTCACCTTCAGTAACAACGGTCCTGGCTGCAGGGCCACCACCAGCACGACGTAAATTATCACGTACCAGCTGCCAGGCTTCTGCCGGCAATGCACGGCGCTTCAGGCCATCAATAATATGTGGCTGATCCAGTGTATCGGCCGGGTATAAATTGTGTGACTTGGCACCAACCGTATGTACACCGGTACCTTTTAACTGCTTGATGATAAAAGCGGTCAGCTTGCCGCCCATGGCTGACTGTGCTGCCGCATCAATGCCCTGCAAAACAGCCTTAGTAAATGCCAGACGCTGAGTTAATGAAAAATAACTGCTATCGACATATGCACCCTGCTGATCACTGTCATCAAAATCTTTGGCATCAATCAGGATCACCTCGTCAAAGCCATGACCTGTCCAGTAATCGATCATCTGCGCATTATCGTGCAAAGACACCATCGAATGATGCTCCTGCGAATATCCATTCCAGATCAGGCAGGGTAAGAAGTTGGTCACTTCCGGATAGGCCGTATGAAAGTGCATCATCGAATTCAGGACATAGGGTTCGCCCATACCGCCATCACCAATGGTAACCGGGAATAATTTATCACGATGCAGATAGGCGCCCGCCATAGCAAAATGCTGGCCCTGACCCAGTGGCCCCGCCGGCGCCAGCAAACCTGGAATCGCACCCGACAGATGGCCCAGTAAACCGTCCCGTTCACGGAAGCGCTGCATCATGTCGTCCATGGTATGAATGCCCATGTCTTCCAGTGAGCAGTCGAGGAACATAGATGAATAAAAACCGGGGGCGTGATGACCCACTTCAGTCACAACATTAGTATGGCCGAGCATCATTAAAGCGGCATGGGCCTCTGCACTGGAGGCATAACCGCCTGGGTGACCACTGCCCTTTGAACCGGTTACCTGGAGCGTAAGATAACGCAGGGCATCCGCTGCCAGTAAAGTCTGATAAACACTGCTGTCATCAGCACTATTATCAATTGCACTATGGCCTTCAGCAATCACTGCCTGAGCAGCATGCTTGTCGAAATCAGGCCACTTCTCACCGAAGTGTTGAATACCCTGACAAAAGTCTGGAATATTTGAATTATTGCTGCTCATGGGGAGTCCCTCGTTACATTTAATCATTCCTATTTTTCATAATGCAATTGATATTTCACATAGCGAAAAACAGGTGGCCGAAAAAAACGGTGTTATATTGTCCACCGCCCGTATTTATTACTTGTGTAAACCTTATCCCAGACTTTATAATTTTACAATACACAATCGTTTTCACATTATGAAATCAGGAGTCTTATGTCATCAATACAAGTCATTGACCGCTGCGCCAGGCTG
>JAOUMO010000096.1 GCA_029881425.1 Gammaproteobacteria bacterium | reverse complement strand
AATGATGCGCCTCACGGAAGCTGCCGAACAGGCAGTACTGATTCACCAGTTAACGGACTATGCAGAACAACTCGCACACAAACACTGCAGCGTTGAACACACGATTAGCCTGTTACAACAACTGTACAACCATGAGCCACCGCCACTCAGCCACTACCACGGCCAGCTGGATCCACAGCAGGTGGAATCGGTACGTGCAATTCGACTGGCACGTGAAAAAGATCTATTTCGTACCGCGTTGGCACAAATGACCGAAGAGAGCCTGGGTAAAAAAACGGAACAGTTCAGCGATGAAGAAAAGCAGCTGTTTGAATTGAAATCTGTTGCCGATAGGGATATGCCCGATGGCTTTAGTTACCAGCTGCAACTCGACGGTGCGCCGGTACAACCGCCGGATAATGTCATCAGCTTGATGGACTCCATTATCCAGGACCTTGGCCTGATCCCCGACGATTACCTGGTTGCAGCCGGTGATGGCGGTTATCACTACGGCCCTGACGAAGACACGCAGGACGCCAAAGACGTCTGGTCGGGCAGCTACCACGAAGAAGGTGCATCCATGCACAAGGAGTGGGACTACAAACGCCAGCGCTACAAAAAAAACTGGTGCGCACTACGTGAGCTGGATGTACATCCGGTAAACAACTCATTCGTTGACGATACCTTAAAAAAATATGCTGGCCTGGTAAAAAGCCTGCGCCGCACCTTTGAAGTACTGCGCGGTGAAGACAAAATTTTAAAACGGCAGCCCTTTGGTGATGACATCGATATCGATGCACTGGTCGAAAGCTGGGCCGATGTACAAAGCGGACTGGAAATGTCAGATAATATCTTTACCAAGATGCACAAGGAAGAACGCAATATCGCGGTGATTTTTATGGTCGACATGAGCGGCTCAACCAAGGGCTGGATTAATGACGCCGAACGCGAAGCGCTGATATTATTATGCGAGGCCCTGGAAACCCTGGGTGATCGCTATGCCATTTACGGTTTCACCGGCAACACCCGTAATCGCTGTGAAATTTATCGTGTAAAAAGTTTTGATGATAACTACGATGCCACCACCAAAGGTCGCATCAGTAATATTATTCCCCATGATTACACCCGGCTCGGCGTCTTCATTCGACACTTTACCGAAATGTTTAATGACGTAGATGCCAAAACAAAATTACTCATTACATTATCCGATGGCAAACCGGAAGACTACGACGGCTACCGCGGTGACTACGGCATTGAAGACACTCGCATGGCACTGATCGAGGCACGGCGTGACGGTGTACACCCCTTCTGCATTACCATTGACTCGGAAGCGCGCGACTACCTGCCCCATATGTATGGCAAGAGCCGTTACATCGTGATTGATGAGGTCAAACAGTTACCGTTGAAAGTCGCGGATATTTATCGGCATATCACCAGTTAAACAAGAAACGTAAATGCACGCGAATAAGAATGATGTCATTCAGTATATTTTCCCACAGTCAGAAAATTCACGTTAATTTGCGTTGTTCGCGTTTTCTGTTAAAAAATCATTCACCATCTCGACCAGCAGGCACAGATCCTTTAGTATGAGCCACAGGATCCTTCCATAGGGGTCGGATTAACACGATAAAACAACAGGGATCCACATGGCACGCAAGACCACCCTCTACTGGCACGATTATGAAACCTTCGGCATTAATCCAAAGTGTGACCGCATTGCCCAGTTTGCCGGACTACGCACCGACGAAGATTTAAATATTATCGGCGATCCCCTGGTAATTTACTGCCGGGCCGCTGATGATATGCTGCCACAACCCGAGGCCTGTCTGGTCACCGGCATCACCCCACAGAAGACCCTCGAAGACGGCCTCATCGAGGCCGAGTTTATTGCGGCGATACATGAAGAATTCGCCAGCCCCGGCACCTGTGTTGTTGGCTTTAATAATATTCGCTTCGATGATGAGTTCACCCGCTACACCCTCTACCGGAATTTCTTTGATCCCTATGCACGCGAATGGCAAAACGGCTGCTCACGCTGGGACATTATCGACATGGTGCGCGTTACCCGTGCGCTACGCCCCGAGGGCATTGAATGGCCCGTAGATGAAAACGGTATCGCCACCAATCGACTGGAACTGATTACTGCCGCCAATGGCATCAGCCATACAGCAGCACATGATGCGCTGTCCGATGTGCATGCAACCATTGCCGTAGCACGCCTGATTAAACAGAAACAACCGAAACTATATAACTATATATTCGAGAGCCGTAACAAACGTAAAGTCGCAGAGATGCTCAAACTGGCCCCGCGTACACCGGTACTTCACACCTCAGGCATGTACCCTGGCGATGTCTGCAACACCGCGATGATAGCGCCAATGATCCAGCACCCCACCAATAACAACGGCATCGTAGTTTATGATTTACGCTATGACCCGACACAGCTGATTGAACTGGATGCCGACAGTATCAAGCAGTATTTATACACGCCCCGTGATGAATTACCCGAAGGCATGGAACGCATTGCATTAAAAACTATCCATATCAATAAATGCCCGGTGGTCACCCCCTTAAACACGCTGGATGAAGCCGCTGCACAACGCACCAATATTGATAAGCAACAGCACCTGCTCCATCTTGAGATGCTCAACAGGGCAACAGGACTGGACGAAAAGATACGCCAGGTTTTTAGCGAAAGCACCTTTGAAGCCAGCGATGACCCGGACCAGGGCTTATACAGCGGCGGCTTTTTCTCCAATGAAGATCGCCAGCGCATGGAACGCATTCGACAGACCCCTGCCAGCGAGCTGGCCGAGCTCAGGATGAATTTTGATGATGCACGTATACCGGAAATGCTATTCCGCTACCGTGCCCGTAATTATCCTGAAACCTTAACTGCCGATGAACAACAGCAGTGGCTGAAATATAAAACCAAACGGCTTAAGGGTGACATCAGTGGCAGCAGTATTACATTACATGATTATTTTGAAAAACTTGATGCCTTTTTAGAGGATGAACAATACACGACTGAACAGGTTAACATGCTGAAGGCATTAAAAGATTATGGCGAAATTATCCGGCAACAAATAGAAAGTTAATCACCGATCAAGTTTACAGCGATAGTACAATATACAATTAAAAATGAATTTATGAATTGATACGACCCAGACTTATTGCCAAAATACCTACATCATAGTGTTCAGGATTATAGGCAAGTAAAACTAGCTTAAATAATTATTTAAGCCCACCATCTAAGGCAAATAATAAAGCCCTCAAAAGAGGGCTTGATACAAAACTGGACTACCAACCCCAACCAGGGCCACCCCATCCACCGGGGTAACCATAACCGCCATAGCCGGGGTTGCCATTATAGACAGGGTAGCCGCCATAACCATAGCCAGGATACCCGCCATAGCCATAACCAGGATAGCCCCCATAGCCGTAGCCAGGATAACCATAGGGACCATAGTTATTGCCCCCAAACATTTCCTCTGACCAGTACATCGGCGTCCACACAGGATAGGGGTTCCATCCACCCCAGCCATTATTGCCCCACCAACCATAACTTGATGCAGAAAAGAGTAACAACAGTCCAACAATTAACAAACTTAATCGAATTTTCATCACTACCTCCTCAATAAAAAGTTAAAAACACATCCACCAATTAATATTGTTTATAAAAAATCAAAATAAAAAATGATGAAGATCAAAAGCGGTTTATTTAAATAAAAAACAAGCGCATATCACTCAAATAATAAACGAGCTAATTGAGGTCAATAAAAAGCCTCGCACAATGACCTAACTCATAATACAAAATAGCCAATAGACTCAAATCTAATCATGGACACCCATATATTGAAATTCCTCTAGAGCCAGAACTAATCATGGACACCCATATATTGCCCATAAATTGAAGTCCCCATGACTAATCATGGACACCCATATATTGACCCATATATTGAAATTAATCAGGTACTCCTCTAGAGCCAGGATATTCTATATAGAACCAAACAATATCTGCTTGACCATATATATGCTTATCCGTATATTACATACCTATGAATACCCATATCAGCCAGTTTTTCCAGCTCTTATCAGACGATACCCGCCTCCGTTGCCTGTTGCTGATGCAGCGGCAGGGTGAGTTGTGCGTCTGCGAGCTCATGCACGCCCTCAACATAATACAACCCAAGGTATCGCGGCATCTTGCCACGCTACGTGACGCGGGTGTTGTCCTGGGTCGGCGCCAGGGCCAGTGGATTTATTACCAGCTCCACCCCGACCTGCCAGCCTGGGCTCGCCAGATAATCGATACCACCGCTGCCGAGGCTATAACCCACAAACCCTTTATTAAAGATCTGGAGGCATTAACCAGCATGCCCAATCGACCGAGTGCAGCCTGCTGTGCCTGACGCAATGGAAAGAGAAGAAAACCGATGAATATTTTATTTTTATGCACCGGCAATTCCTGCCGTTCTCAGATCGCAGAAGGCTGGGCGCATCAACTGGCCGCCGATAAACACCCAATACAATCGGCCGGTATCGAATCCCACGGCAAAAACCCTCGTGCGATAGCTGTAATGCAGGAGGCCGGCGTGGATATTTCTGCACAGGAATCAACCAAACTGACCGATGAGATGCTGGCTTCGGCCGATATCCTGGTGACCGTCTGTGGCCACGCCGATGAACATTGCCCGGTGTTACCCGCCGGCATACGCAAGGAGCACTGGCCATTAAGTGACCCTGCCAAAGCCACCGGCTCAGAAGAGGAGATCATGGCGGTATTCAGGGCCAGCCGTGATGATATTCGTCAGCGCGTGACGGATCTACTTGAACGCCTGTCAGCAGAACAGGCGAGCTAATATTATGAGTCAGAAAGCAGGTGACATGGGTTTATTCGAACGCTACCTCAGCCTCTGGGTGGCACTATGTATTGTTGTCGGCATCGGACTGGGGCACCTGCTACCTGCCCTCTTCCAGACAGTGGGCGGTCTCGAGATTGCGCATATCAACCTGCCCGTGGCCGTGCTGGTCTGGCTGATGATTATTCCGATGCTGTTGAAGATTGACCTGAAGGCACTCAAGGGCGTGAAGCAATACTGGCGTGGTGTGGCCGTTACCCTGTTTGTAAACTGGGGTGTCAAACCTTTTTCCATGGCCCTGCTCGGCTGGTTCTTTATTGGTTACCTGTTTCGTGACCTGCTCCCCGCCGAACAGATTGATTCCTATATCGCAGGTTTAATTATCCTTGCCGCAGCCCCCTGTACCGCTATGGTGTTTGTCTGGAGTCACCTGATGCGAGGTGAGCCCCACTTTACGCTATCCCAGGTGGCACTAAATGATGTCATTATGATATTTGCCTTCGCGCCTATCGTTGCGCTATTACTCGGACTTTCGGCGATCATCGTACCCTGGGATACCCTGATATTATCCGTACTGCTGTACATCGTCGTACCCCTGGTAATTGCCAACCTGTGGCGAGGCCAATTACTCAAACACGGGAACCCTGCACGCCTTGAAAAAACCATTCAACGCATACAACCCTTTTCACTGGTTGCCCTGCTGGCTACACTGGTCTTACTGTTTGGTTTCCAGGGCCAACAAATTATTGCCGCACCGCTCATTATCGCACTACTGGCCGTACCCATCCTGATCCAGGTCTTTTTCAACTCCGGGCTGGCCTACCTGCTCAATCGTCAGCTCCGTTCACCCCATTGCGTAGCAGGGCCATCGGCCCTGATCGGCGCCAGTAATTTTTTTGAACTGGCAGTGGCCACCGCCATCGCACTGTTTGGCTTTGAATCCGGTGCCGCATTAGCCACCGTCGTCGGTGTACTGATCGAGGTACCGGTAATGCTACTGGCGGTGCATGTGGTTAATCGATCACAGGACTGGTACGAACGGTGTAGTGGGCTTGACTCCCCTGAATAAGTGCAATCCTCCAGAGTCTAACCGTATAAAAATAACAGTAAATAGCGACTACTATGCGCGGTAAAAGACCCGGATAAAGACTACAAACTGCAATCATCCTCATCAAAGTGTCGATTTTTTTGACACTTTTCTGTGCTTTTTGTTCTCCCATAGGACTAAAATGTGACTAAAGTCTTGTTTCTATAAAAATTATTATTTTTGGTATGATTTCTGCTGGCAATTTTGGTTGGTAGATTCAATCAAGGATAAAATGATGATATTTCGAAATGATGACACGGCACCCCATAGTACTCCACGTCTAACCTGTTTACTGCTTGCCCCCTTACTCGCTATGACCAGCACCCTCGCCCTTGCAGCTAAACCCGGCCAGCCCGGCAGTAACCTGAGTAGTATTGCCATGTCAGACAATGGTAGCCTGGTCGCCATGTGTAGCCTGCCCTATACCCGTGGTAAACCGGGAAATGACTGCAATGGCACACACGAAGTACAATACAGTGTAACCGGCGCAGATGAAAATACCCGTATTAATGTCGAGCTCATGTCACTGGATACCCAGGGTGAGCTTATTGATATCCGTAATGTTGACGCCGGTGATGAAGTACACATGGCCAGCCGTATCGACAATGAAGACTACCAGTTCAGCACGGTAATGAACAAGAATGTCACTCGTCATAAAGTATTTGCACCCATCCCCCTGCTGCGTATAACGGCCCAGAACGCCTCTGAAAAAGTCCAGGCATTTTGTTCAAATGTGCCTTTTGTTAAGGTCATGGAACCCAATGGTAATGTAGTGACCGCATCCAGCGGCGATGTCACCCGCGTTTCAGTTGCCATTCCCGGAGTGGATACAAGCACAATGTCGGTCCTTGTTGATGGTATAGATATACTGCCCGCACTAGGTATCAATCCAGCAACAGATTTACCGGGTGGCCCGTTCAGCGGTAGCGTTAACATTGATGGCCAGCAGGTCGAAGTCGAAAAACTGGTCATCAGCAGTGCCGACCTGGAAATACCCTCGGCAAATATGTTGAGCATGAAACTACGCCAGCTTGGTGGTGGTGGCCATATTGTTTATGTAGAAAGCGATTCACAGGCCAACAGGCCAGCTAACAATCCCGCCAGTGCATGTCACATCGACGACCTGGCAGATGCCGGTACCGTTTCTATTTTTGAAGTGAACATTACCTCACCACAGGCTGGCGAAACAACCAGCCAGGTACCAACACCTGTAACGGGCCTGGTCAGGCATGGCCGTCCCATTGAGGGCCTGGCGATTAACGGCCAGAGTATTGATGTCAGCACCCAGTCCTTTACCGCGGGCGATGGAAAAAACTCAGCCGATGAATATGTACTCAATTTTGACACCTTAATGTGGCAGGCTGAACTTGCCAGGGATGTAAGCAGCGGTGATGGCGCACTGGAACGATTTGACCCGGGCAGTAACCGTGTAATTGCCGATGCCGCAGACGACAAGGGCAACCATGCCTTTGATAACCATATCTTTGCCGTTGGTCAAATGGGTAAACCAGAAATGCCATCTGACAATACTGCCATTGGTCAGGCCTTAACATTATCAGTTGAGTCACTATCAACAAGCATTGTCATGGCTGCCATGACGGAGGCACAGAGTGAATCCCAGGTTGATAATTCTATCCTGGTTGGCCTTAACAAAGAGGCGCTGGCTGCCAAGTTTGCACCCAAGTGTGCATCTGCTGTACAGAAATTCAAACAAAGTGTAACCAACAGCATTCTATCTACCCCAGCCATTACCAAAAAAGTCAGCGGTGGCTGCTCCTGTTCACCCAATGTTACTTTTGGTATTACCGGTGTAAACATTAATGAAAATGATTATTCCTGCCCAATCGAGTTGATGGACAACCGTATGCGGGTAACCATGAACCTCCCCAATGTAGTGATCCATGCAAAGGGTGAAGGCAAATGTAAAATTGAAGAAGGTATAGGCGATGCCAAGGTCTGTATTGCCAAAACCACCGTCGATATCAATGCCACCACCACAATCAGCGACCTTAAGTTTGCCTTTGAAGTTACTGAAGACCAGTTTTTTGGTGCGCCCATTACACCACCCCAGTCGATTACCGGTATAAGCAGTGTCAACACCACTGGCGGCGCCTCCGTGGGCTGCCTGGCCTCCGTATGTGACTGGGCCGTAGAAAACCTGGTGAATATATTTACCTTTGGAACAGTCGAGCTCGACCTGACACCCAAGCTGGATATGACCAATGTAACGGATTTTACCCAGGCCATTGATTCCAATAAACCGGATCCAATTGAACTGGGCGATATCAAGGTCGATGAGGAAAAAGTTGAAGAATATGGCCAGGCCTCCCTGGCAGGCAACCTGGCCAGTGTAAGCATTACCCCCGATGGCCTACTGGCTAGCCTGAAAGGTCAATTCAAAACACTACAGATTGACCCCACAGTTGAACAGACACCCGGTACGGCACTTACACCCGCACCCGCCCCGACCCTGCCCATCCCTGGTGGCAAGCAGGCAACCGTTTTACTCGCTGATGACGTACTCAATATGATGTATGGCAGCATGGCAGAATCTGGTGGCTTAAAAACCAGCTGTCAAAACACAGGTAAAACAGTGGGCGATATGTTCCCGGCCGATTGCGATAGTCTCTCTGCGCTTTCAGCCGATGCGACAGCCGTTGCAAGGGGCACCTGCCACGGCATTCGCCAGGTGGCCTGTGATTCACTTATCGGCGTCGACCTCGCAAGCACAGTACTCGAACGCGGCGTCTGCCATGCGGCACA